>NZ_JBHYUG010000014.1:0-24623 GCF_042749375.1 Streptomyces sp. NPDC059477
GCCACCGCAGCGTGGCGACCCCGGGCACGCGCCCTCGCCGCACGGTGTAGAGGGTCAGGTGACTCCACCGCATGACTCGCCACACCGCAGGCTGACGGTATTCACCGAACGCCGCTCCCTTTTTCACGGAAATCCATCAGAAGGGCTCTAGTGCAGACCGAACCCACCCGTCCGGTGGTGGACATCCGTGTCGGTGGCTTCCGCATCACGATGCAGCGTGTTCCCGTGAAGCTCTTGACGCTCCTCACGGCGACCGCGTGCTCGGGGATCACCGCATGGTTCACCAGTCGTTGACTGTCCCTTGATCACCGGCGGACACGGCAAGCGGTACCGCATCCGATAGGAATGCCGAGCCGACTCCCGGTCCTCGGTGATCACGAACTCAGCTTTGCTGAGCCGCCCGCTGCCGTCCGGGCTCAGACCAGCCACGCCACTGGGCGAAATCGTCGCAGGTGAGCGGGTGAAGGGCAGGAGCGCAGGCTGCCACGCGCAAGCAGGGTGCCCTACCGGTACTGCCCCGTGAGGTTGGGGGCGACTGGCGGGCGTCGAAAGCGAGCACGGCCGCCCTCGCGGACGGGTCCGCGTCCAGGTCCTCGGCTTGGCATTTAACCCGTAGGGGTCTTTGCTGCTCGGCTCGCATACTGGTCCGATGAGTCCGATCTCCACACGCCATCGGTTCCGGGACCCACGGAGCACGAAGTACGAGTTCCTCGCCTCCGTTCTCGTACGCTGCCCCAGCTGTGACAAGGTCGCGCACGTTGCGGCAGGACCGGAGCCGGCCGGAGTGCACGATCCGGATCTCTTTGCGCCAAGGCGTCTCGTCTGCCGGAACTGCGGGACGGCGAGGGAGTGGAGCCGTGGATATGTGGCTTTGCACCGGGACCCGCACGAGTCGGCCACAGACCCGTACTTCGGCGCCCGCCTGTGGCTGCAGACCGAGACCCGGCACGGGTGGGTGTGGGCCTACAACCTGGAACATCTGGACCTGATCAAACGATTCGTGCAGGCGTCACTACGCGAAGGGATTCCCTGGCACGACCACGGCCGGAAGATGACAGTGGTGGCCCGCCTGCCCGCATGGATGCAGCACGCAAAGAACCGAGACGAGGTGCTCAGGGCCATCGCCCGTATCCACGCCTCACTGCTCCGGACCTGACCCAGGAACACGGCCGCCCTCCCCATGATCCGAGGTCGAATTGGACTAGCACCGTCTCGGACCCTCGGATTCCACGGGTTCATTGGACGCCCGTCGCGCCTGTCGTCAGACGATCCTTTGACGACAGGCAGGCCCGGTTTTGAGGGGCCCATGACGTAGGTAGGATGCTTGCCGCCGCCGAGGCGTTCAGTCGCCCTGTCCGCCGCAAAGGTCGGCGCGAAACCGCGTCGGAGTGGATGAGCGGCAAGCTCAGGCTGTCCAGGGGTAGGGCGGTCCTGCAGGCATGGAGCCCGGCACGCCGTCGGACCATTGAGGCTGGGTGCCGTCCTCGCTCCGGTGCCGGCTGTCGTGGTCAGGAGCTTCTGCGCACTGGAGCCATGCCCCGAGGAATGTCCGGTCGGTTTCCGTTTCCGTCTGCCATATCAGTTTCATCGCGCTGCAACTGACGGGATTGGCGGGCCTGGGAGGCCACCGGAACAGCCCCAGGGAGCCCAGTGCGGCGCCGATGCAGTACTGGACATTGGTCCGCTCCGGCTCACGCGTACCGATGAACGGTTCGGCGGCCGACAGCGCGCCGACCCACTCGTTCTCCGTGAGGATGCGCAGGGGCGGCGGGAGCGGGACCGGCTCGGGGTTCGGGTTCTCGGACATGCCATCACGATGGCAGAGGGGCACCACGGCGTCACCACGGCCTGTTTGCGAGCGGCGCCAATCCCTGTTCTCCTGTGCCTCACCTCGCTGGTCGGCCGCGACGAGGTCCAGGAGCACGCGCTGAGGTCAAGGGACGGCGCTGGTGCGTAGGTCGGGGCCCGGTCGCCGAACCGCCAGCCGGGCCCCGAGCTGCGGTGATCGGTGCCGCCGTGGCCGAGGTCTCCTTCGCGGTCTTCAGAACCTACCGGCGGGTTACTTGCTCCCCGGTGTCTGAGCGAGGACTGCTGGGCCAAGTAGCAGGTCAAGGACCAGGCAGCGGAGATCGAGTTCATAGTTGGTTTTACGCCGAGATCTTGGGAACGTGAATCTGTCGTCGAACGGGTGCACCAGGGGTTTCCTGTTCAGCCGATATGAATATTGCGCCGATTCGGACATCCGTACGACACATGCGTCGTTGCCCCGCTTTGTACCTCGGTGCTTAGCTTCGTCGCCGAGCCGCGAGTCATCCCCAGCGTCACACACTGCTCGCTCCACGCGCGTCAACCACTCATGCCCGCAGACGAGTTTGCCCAGCACAGGCCGATGGACGGCGGATCCGCGCGTTCCGATGTCCACCGGCCGCGCCCGGTGCCGGTACTGCCGAGCGGCCAGGTCAGTCCTGTGTTCTCCGGTCTCCCGCCACGACAAGGAGCAGCAGTCATGCCAAATGCGAGCACTTCCGGAACCGGCCCGCAGCCCGCGGGCCTCCCGCAGGGCGCCATACAACCACAGGGTACGTAAGGTCAGCACGGCAGCCTTCATCACCACCGTCGCCGGTGGCGGGCCGGCCGGGCTTGTGCCGGACGGCGGGCCGGCCACCGCCGGATTGATCAGCCGGCCGATCGGCGTGGCGGTGGACGCCGAGGGCAACCTCTTCATCGCAGTGTACGGCGCCCACCGCGTCCGCAAGGTGGACGCCAAGGGCGTCATCACCACGGTGGCGGGCGACGGGCAGGCCGGATATCGGGGTGACGGCGGACCCGCTACCGCCGCCCGGTTCAACGTACCCACGGATCTGGCGGCCCACGACGCCAGCAACCTCTACATCGCCGATCCGCTCAACAACAGGATCCGCAGGATCGATTCCAGCGGCATCATCACCACCGTCGCCGGCAACGGCACAGCCGGGTACGAGGGCGAGGGAGTGCCCGCGACATCGGCCCGGCTCTACTCCCCGTACGGTCTTGCCCTGGACCGGGCGGGCAACCTCTACATCTCAGACACCTACAACCACCGCGTGCGCGGCGTGTCGTCCGTCGCCACCATGGCCCCGCCGCCCCTGCCGTCGGCCGACCTCTACGGTGAGGTCGTCAGCGTCCCGTCCGTGCACCGGGGCCAGGAGTTCGACCTCGGTGCCCGCGTCAAGAACCGCGGCCCCAACCCCGCGGACGGCAAGGACGTCACCGTCGTCCTCACCCTCGCCGACGCACTGCGCGGCCCCGCCGGCACCACCGGCCCGCTGTCGCGCACCTTCACCGGCCAGCAGCTCCAGCCGCATCAGGGCTCCCTGGACGGCGTGTTCCGCGTCCACGCGCCCGACGGCACACCACCGGGCCTCTACACCTCCACCCTGGAGATCCAGTACGGCGGCGACCCCAACCTCACGGACAACACCTACACACTGCCCGTCACCGTCGTCGCCGCGGCACCGCCCCTTGACGAGAGGGCGCTGACCATCACCCAGGACAGCCTCCTCGTGGCGGACCCGGGCCAGCGCACCGCGTTCACCGTGAGATTCGACTCGCCCAGCGGGCAGCCCGTCAACCCCGGCGATGTCGTCCACCGCTTCACCGCCCCGACCGGCTTCGTCTTCACCGGCCAGCCCGTCTACGGCTACTACAACACCATCCACCGCGTGATCGCCGGGAACCTCGCCCACCGCATCGAGGACGACGGCCGCACCCTGATCGTCACGGCCAACCTGCACATCAACACCACCACCAGCGACACCGGCCCGCTCTACTACACCATCCCCGTCCAGGCGAGGCCGGACGCCGCCCCGGGCACGTACCAGGACGGCTCGGCGAACGTGGGCAAGCACCCACGCGCACCGCTCACCGGCTCCCCGCAGACCGACACCGCCCTGCGCGTCACCCAGAAGACCAGGCCCCGCGCCGGCCTCGGCCAGTCCACGGTCTTCACCGTGGAGATCGACTCCCGGAACAACCAGCCGGTCGACCCCGGCACCATCGAGTACCGCTTCGTCGCCCCCACCGGCTTCGCCTTCACCGGCGCCTCCTACGCCTACCACGACATCCAGCCCGATTCTCCTACAAACCTCGACACCCACATCGAAGACGACGGCACCACCCTCACCTTCCTCTTCAACCCGCACGTCAACACCCAGAACTGGGACCGGCCCTCGCTGATCTACAGCATCGGCATCCGCGCCCTGCCCGGCGCGGACCGCGGCACCCACGACGACGGAGCCATGGCCATCGGCAATCTCCTGCCCGTACCGCTCACCGCCACCGTCGACTGAATCGACACCCCGCACCCGAGACCGGGTGACCGATATGAGAACCGCCTTCCTGGAGTACTTCCGGACTTCGTCAGGCGACTCACGTCGATACCGGCTTCATCGGTTTTTTCGGCGCTCTCAGGGGAAAGCGGACAGGGCTGTGTGCCGCCTCGGTCTCGGCGGCGGCGTCGGTGGCGAAGGGCTGGATCGGCTTCTTCCAGGATCGTGATTCCCCGGCGGTGACTCCACACGCCGGTCCGGTCACTGGCTCACTGGGGTTTCGGCCAGAGGCAGGGCTGGTTTGGGCCAGCCCTGCGCGATCGCGGCCCCGGGATTCGGGGTGCTGCCTACAGTCGGCGGGTCTGTCGACCCTTGTTCCGTTTTTGCTCGTTTCGTGCGGGACACCGAGATGGGGAGTTCGCGCTGTGCCGTCCTTGCTGCAGTACCAGATCGTCACGGATCCACCGTCGCTCCAGGCGTCGCTTCCCGGCGAGCCGTCCGTGGGGACGGTGTACATCATCGTCTCCAACACTCACCAGTCCCCGGTGGATTGGGAGTACATCGATGTGGAGGTGCCGCTGGGCACCGGCCCCTCCGACCTGACCAGCGATGCCCAGGCGGTCGTCACGAGCTACGAAAGGACGATCACGACTCCGCGTGACGACATGCTGGAGTTCAAGTAGGACAGCACACGGCAGCTCTTCCGGGCACAGTTCGACTGGACGCAGTCCCCCACGAGGAGATACCCGGAACTGATCCACCACGGAGCTCTCGTCCTGAAACTGGAGAACATCCAGCTCACCGAGGGATCAGGCCTGGTCCAGGTGAAGATCCACGACAAGACCAAAGGCGGCGACAACGGGCCCCCGGCCATGAGGAGCGGGCACTTCACCACCACCCTCGGCCTGGTGAAGCAGACCCCGAGAGTCCCGCGCAACTTCCGGGCCGAGAAGTCCCTGGTGAACAGGGGACCTGGGCGACCAGCTCGTGCTGCTGTGGGACGGACCCACCGATCTCGACTACCGGATCCTCGACCAGTTGGGGAACGAGGTCCACCACGAGCAGGCGAAGCCGGGACCGGCTGCTCACCTGACGTTCCGCCCGACGCTCACCTTCACTCCCCAGCGCGGCACCACCTACACCCTGGTCGCCAGACCCCGCGGCGTCGCCAACCACCAGGGGTACTTCCTCACCACCACCGTCCATGCGGCCATCCCCGAGTTCGAGAGCGGTACGCGCACACAGTGGATCGAGGGGACGGCGAACAAGAGCCGCGCCGTCTTCACCCCGGACGGTGTGGACATCCAGGCCCAGAACCACACTGATCCGGGCAGGCTGCGGGCCAAAACCGCCGACGTGGACTCTGTGATCACCAGACTGGTTCAAGGACGGAAGGACGAGGACGGCTGGATCAGCTTCCCCGAGCGCGGCGTCAACGTGTACCACGGCCCCACCAGCACGCCGGGCGTCATCACGGCCGCGCGGGCCGACGTCGACGGCGTCAATACCGCCTGGGCGGGCAGCGGGACGCAGGCAAGGGCTGGATCGAGTTCTCCCAGCCCGGAGTCACCGTCCACAAGGACGGCACCCAGGGCCGGGGCACCCTGAGCGCCGAAAAGATCGACGTCAACGGCCTCAACACCAAGTGGGTCGGGGATCTCGACGGCGGCAAGGACTGGATCGGGTTCCCGCAGCACGGAGCCGACGTACACCAGGACGGCTCCTCCACCCAGGGGACCCTGCGCGCCGACTCGGCCGACATCAGCAACGGCGTCAACACCCCACAGGTCGGGGACCGCGCCCGCAAGAAGGGCTGGATCGAGTTCCCGGAGGACGGAATCGACGTCCGCAAGGACGACGACGGCTGGGGCACCGTCGCCGCAGACCTGGCCAGCCTCAACGACGCCCGCGTGAAGGGGCTGCTCACCGTCCTGGGAGGCATGAACCTCAGTCACAAGGGCGTGAAAATGTTCAACACCATGCCGGACCGTATATGGGTCTCCGCCCAGACCGAGTTCAAGCAGACGATGAAAATCGTCGGGAATCTCTTCATCGACCTGGGCAGATCGAGCGTCTCGATGACCAATACCGAAGGAGTGCTGGTACGCGGCTGCAATTTCCGGCTCCAGTAGGGCGAACTCTCCGTATCCACCGGCAACCCGCCACAGGTCCGCAGACTCTGAGCCCCAGTCGCGAAGAAGCTCCTTGAGCCGACGTCCCCGCCGGCTTCGGACTGCGGGGGTCCCCGCCGAGCGGCTGCGGCTCGCGGCGGACGCCGCGGTCGGCCGACATGGAAAGACCTGCTGGCCGACCCCCGTACCACCGAGGACATCGCACTCCATGGCGAACTCGCCGACCCCCGACTCCATGGTCCGGCAGGCGGGAGCAACTCGGCGGACCCATCCCCGGACAGCTTCCTACTGACCGGGATGCCGCTCGATGCGCTCGAGGGCACGTCGGGCCCGCCCGGCGACGCGACGCGCCTCACCCAGGGCGCGTTCCGCCGCTTCCAGCGAAGACACGTCGGACGACCGCCTCGGCAGATGTCTCCCGTGCTCCGTCGGCCAGGGCCTGAGCGTGGGCCCGCAGCCTGCGGACGCTTTCGTGGTCAAGCATCGGGCTGTGTCTCTCAGCCAGCGCGGTCAGGAGACAGCCGCGTCGAGGATGCCGGCAAGTTCGGCGGGCGCGGACAGCATCGGCCAGTGCCCGGTGGGCAGATCGAAGCGCCGCCACGGCGGCTGATTCAGGAAGGCCAGCATCGGCACCCCGGCGTCCAGCAGACCCGTGAAGTCATGGCAGGCGATCAGGACACGGTCCACACCGGGACCGAGGTCGGCCGGGTCGGCCATGCGCTGGGTGAAGGTGCCGAATGGCTGAGGGGTGGCACCCGCGCGCAGAACGTCCCGCTGGCCCTCATCGAGCCCGTCGAGGCTGCTGGACAAGCCCAGGACCTCGAAGGGCGGCATCGGCAGCCGCCACCCGTCGCCGGAACCGGAGACCTGGCGACGCAGTTGGTCCGCTGCCTGCGGTGGCATGAGGTCGAGCATGCACATGCCTGAAATGAACGGGGCGCCGTCCACGTAGACCACGCGCTCAAGGCGGTCGCCGAGACGTGCGGGGGGGGCCGCGCGCGCGCGCGCCCCCCCCTTCTCGTATGTTCGAACCGGCTAGGCCGACTTCTGCTCGCCCGGCCCGCGCCCCCGCGAATCCCGCGGGATCAGGGTCGGGTTGACGTTGGAGAGGACCACGTCGGCGGTGATGACGACGCGGGCCACGTCCTTGCGGGAGGGGACCTCGTACATGACCGCCTGGAGGACCTCCTCCATGATGGCGCGCAGGCCGCGCGCGCCGGTCTGGCGGAGGATGGCCTGGTCGGCGATGGCTTCGAGGGCCTCGCGCTCGAAGTCCAGCTCCACGCCGTCGAGTTCGAAGAGCCGCTGGTACTGCTTGACCAGGGCGTTGCGGGGCTCGACCAGGATCTGGAGCAGGGCCTCGCGGTCCAGGTTGTGGACGGAGGTGATGACCGGGAGGCGGCCGATGAACTCGGGGATCATGCCGAACTTGACCAGGTCCTCCGGCATGACGTCCTCGAACCGGTCCTTGGCCTCCAGCTCACGCTTGGAGTGGATCGTCGCGCCGAAGCCGATGCCCTTGGCGCCCGCCCGGGACTCGATGAGCTTCTCCAGGCCCGCGAAGGCGCCGCCCACGATGAACAGCACGTTCGTGGTGTCGATCTGGATGAACTCCTGGTGCGGGTGCTTCCGGCCGCCCTGCGGGGGGACCGAGGCCGTGGTGCCCTCCAGGATCTTCAGCAGGGCCTGCTGCACGCCCTCGCCGCTGACATCCCGGGTGATCGACGGGTTCTCACTCTTGCGCGCGACCTTGTCGATCTCATCGATGTAGATGATCCCGGTCTCGGCCTTCTTGACGTCGTAGTCGGCCGCCTGGATCAGCTTCAGCAGGATGTTCTCGACGTCCTCGCCGACATAGCCCGCCTCGGTCAGCGCGGTGGCGTCGGCGATGGCGAACGGCACATTGAGCATGCGCGCCAGGGTCTGGGCCAGGAGGGTCTTGCCCGAGCCCGTCGGGCCCAGCAGCAGGATGTTGGACTTCGCCAACTCGATGGCGTCGTCACGCCCTTGGGCGCCGCCGTGCTCGCCGGCCTGCACGCGCTTGTAGTGGTTGTACACCGCGACCGAGAGTGCCTTCTTGGCCGGCTCCTGACCCACGACGTATCCCTCAAGGAACTCGTAGATCTCGCGCGGCTTGGGCAGCTCCTCCCAGCGCACCTCGCTGGTCTCCGCCAGCTCTTCCTCGATGATCTCGTTGCAGAGATCGATGCACTCGTCGCAGATGTACACACCGGGGCCTGCGATGAGCTTCTTGACCTGCTTCTGGCTCTTGCCGCAGAACGAGCACTTGAGCAGATCGCCGCCGTCACCGATGCGTGCCACGGTGTGCTTCCCCTTCGCCTGGGAGCGCGACTGGACGCTTTCGAGTCCAGCGACTCCTGGTGCTGCCTTATGTCGACGGTACCTTGCCGGGCCCCCCGTTCGGGCCCCCCTTGGCGCGGTTCACTTTGGCGTGCACCTTGTCGGGCACCGGGGTGAACCATGCCAAGGGGCGGCAGACGATACTCCCTGGGCGCCCGTTCCGCTCGCCCCGGGGGTCCGCCGGCCGTGCTAGCGCACGGAGGCGTTGTTCATCTTCCGGGTGGAGATGATCTGATCGATGAGGCCGTACGCCAGCGCGTCGTCGGCCGTGAGGATCTTGTCTCGCTCGATGTCGTCGCGGATCTTCTCGATCGGCGTGGTGGAGTGCCTGGCCAGCATGTCCTCCAGCTGGGCCCGCATCCGCAGGATTTCGTTCGCGGCGATCTCCAGGTCCGAGACCTGGCCGCGGCCGGTCTCGCTGTACGGCTGGTGGATCAGCACGCGCGCGTTGGGCAGGGCCATCCGCTTGCCCGCGGTGCCGGCGGCGAGCAGCACGGCCGCGGCGGAGGCCGCCTGGCCCATGCACACCGTCTGGACGTCCGGCTTCACGAACTGCATGGTGTCGTAGATCGCGGTCAGCGCGGTGAAGGAGCCACCGGGGCTGTTGATGTAGATCGAGATGTCCCGGTCCGGGTCCATCGACTCCAGGCACAGCAGCTGCGCCATGACGTCGTTGGCGGAGGCGTCGTCGATCTGCACCCCGAGGAAGATCACCCGCTCCTCGAAGAGCTTCGCGTACGGGTCGTACTCACGGACGCCCTGGGAGGTGCGCTCCACGAAACGCGGGATGACATAGCGGGACTCGGCCGTCGGGCCGGTGTACTCGGCGTGCGTACGGTCGTAGAGGCGGGCGCCGGGGAAATCGTTCACTGTCTCTCTCCTAGGAGCTGTGGCGGTCGGCTGGGGCTGCGCTCGGGGGCCCTCAGGCGCCCGTGCCGCCGCCGCCCGGCATACCGGCGGCCGTGGGGATGACGTCGTCGATGAGGCCGTACTCCTTGGCCTCGAAGGCGTCGAACCAGCGGTCACGGTCCGAGTCGTGCGTGATCTGCTCGACGCTCTGGCCCGTGTGCTGGGAGGTCAGCTCCGCCATGCGCTTCTTGGTGTGCAGCAGCCGCTCGGCGTGGATCTTGATGTCCGAGGCCGAACCGGCCAGACCGGCGGAGGGCTGGTGGATCAGGATCTCGGCGTTCGGCAGCGCGAAGCGCTTGCCCGGGGTGCCCGCGCTCAGCAGGAACTGGCCCATGGACGCCGCGAGACCCATGGCGATGGTCACCACGTCGTTCTTGATGAACTGCATGGTGTCGTAGATCGCCATGCCGGCCGTGATCGAGCCGCCGGGGCTGTTGATGTAGAGGTAGATGTCCTTGTCCGGGTCGGCGGCAAGGAGCAGCAGCTGTGCGGTGATCTTGTTCGCGATGTCGTCATCCACCTGCTGGCCGAGGAAGATGATCCGCTCGTTGAGCAGCCGGTTGTAGACCTGGTCGCCGAGGCCACCACCGATGGAAGGCTCGGCGGCGGAGGGCATCAGATTCGTCACGTATCCACCTGCTCGTCTTGCGACGGCACCGGGCCGTCTTAACGTTCGCCGTATTCATGGACCCTAACGCGGCAGCGCTTCCGGGGAATCCCGGATCAGGGGGTGTTCGCGGGGGGCGTAGTCAGCCGCGAACACCGGGAGGACCCGCCTCGCGCCCACGGGGTCCGGGGGCGGGCTCGCAGGGGGTCCGGCCCGGCCCGTGAGACAAGAAGGCCCCGGGTGGTTCGCTCACCCAGGGCCCTCTTCCGTGCTGCTTACGCCTTGTCGTCGCCCTTGGCGGCGTCGTCGGCCTCGGCGGTGGCGTCGGCGGTCTCGGTGTCACCGTCCGTGACCTCGGCGACCGCGTCCGTGGCCGACTCGGTCTCGTCCTCGTCGTCCAGGTCGACGACCTCGCCGTTGGTGTCCTTGACCGTGGCGGCCTCCACGACGACCGCGAGGGCCTTGCCGCGGGCGACCTCGCCGACCAGGAGCGGGACCTGGCCCTGCTCCACGACGGCCTGCGCGAACTGGTCCGGGGACATGCCGGAGGAGGCGGCGCGGCGCATCAGGTGCTCGGTCAGCTCGTCCTGGCTGACGTTGAGCTTCTCCGTCTTGACCAGCTCGTCCAGGACGAACTGGGTCTTGATGCCCTTGACCGCGGCGTCGTGGGTCTCGGTCTCGAACTCCTCGGCGGTCTTGCCCTGGAGCTCCAGGTACTTGTCGAGGGTGAGGCCCATCTGACCGAGCTGGTGGTGCTCCAGGTTGTGCTTGCGGGTGTTGACCTCGTCCTCAAGGAGCTTCTCGGGGACGGGGACCTCGACCAGCTCCAGGAGCTTCTCCAGGACGCGCTCCTGCGCCTGGGTGGCCTGGTCGAACTGCTTCATGTTCTCCAGGCGCTTGCGGCTGTCCGCCTTCAGCTCGTCCAGGGTGTCGAACTCGGAGGCGAGCTGCGCGAACTCGTCGTCCAGCTCGGGCAGTTCCCGGGCGGCGACCTGGCTGACCTTGACGGTGACCTCGGCCTCCTGGCCGGCCGCCGAGCCGCCCTTCAGCTCGGAGGTGAAGGTGGCCTCGCCGCCCGCCTCCAGGCCCGTCACGGCGTCGTCGATGCCTTCGAGCAGCTCGCCGGAGCCGATGGTGTAGGAGACACCGCTCGCGATGCCGTCCTCCAGGATCTCGCCGTCGACCTTGGCCTCCAGGTCGATCGTGACGACGTCGCCGTCCTCGGCGGGCCGCTCGACCGGGGCGGTGGACGCGAACCGCTCACGCAGCTGCTCCACGGACGTGGCGATGTCCTCGTCGGTGACCTCGACCGCGTCGACCTCCACCTCGATGCCGGAGTAGTCCGGGATCGAGATGACCGGGCGGATGTCGACCTCGGCGGTGAAGTTCAGCGTCTCGCCGTCCTTCAGCTCCGTGATGTCGACCTCGGGCTGGCCCAGGACGCTCAGCTCGGCCTCGTTGACCGCCTCGGTGTAGAACTTCGGCAGCGCGTCGTTGACGGCCTCCTCCAGCACGGCGCCACGGCCGAAGCGCTGGTCGATGACCCGGGCGGGGATCTTGCCCTTGCGGAAACCCTTCACCGTGACCTGCTGGTTGATCTTCTTGTACGCCGCGTCGAGGCTGTCCTTGAGCTCCTCGAAGGGCACCTCGACAGTGAGCCGAACCCGGGTCGGGTTCAGGTTCTCAACGGCGCTCTTCACGGTTCGGTCTCCTTGTGGCTGACTTCTTGGTTGATGCCGGGGCCAGACAGGTCCGACACATTCGCCGCCCAAAGGCTTCGGTGAGGAGAGACACGGGCGGGCAGCTTGCATAGTAACCGCAGGCGGCGAACGCCCCAAAAGGCGATCACGTGAGGTGACCGTGGCGGGCGGCGGAGTACGCCGGTGGTACGTGGTCGGGGTGGCGGGATTTGAACCCACGGCCTTCCGCTCCCAAAGCGGACGCGCTACCAAGCTGCGCCACACCCCGTCTGGTGCGACACGTAGGGTACATGCCCGCACGCTCTGCGACCGCCGCATTCGCGGTGTGTCCCCCGGGTGGCGGCGGGAGCACGCGGTGGCGTGCGACGAGGGGGTGTGACCCGCTACGATGCATCCGGTGCCGCGGTCCATGGACGCGCGGTGTCTGTGCGCGGGCGTAGCTCAATGGTAGAGCACCAGTCTTCCAAACTGGCTACGCGGGTTCGATTCCCGTCGCCCGCTCCGTCCGGTCAGGGCCAGGTCAGAGGATCTTTCCTCACCTGGTCCTGATCGTTTTCCGGGGGCATTGCCCTCGGTGGCGTCAGAAACTGATCGAGTTGATCGTCTCGGCTATGGAGTTGAGGAACCTGTTGATCGACGGGGCCATGCCCGTCGAAGCCAGGAAGAAGCCGAAAAGTATGGCGACGATGGCGGGGCCCGCCTTGATCGAACCGCCGCGGATCAGCACCACCAGAACGATCGCCAACAGCACCACCACTGACAGTGAAATGGCCACAACTGATCACAACCCTCGGTCGGTCCGCTCTCCCGGCCGGGTTGCGACCGCGCATCCCCGCCAGAACCATCGTGCCACCAACCCTGCCCGGATATGCGATCCGTGACGCAACGTCGGTCACGGTGGCATGGTCATGTCCCGCGCGGTACGGCGTCCGCCGCGGTGGCCCGTGAGGGAATTCGCGAAGCGTTCCCGGCGGGTTCTCAAGGGAATTGAGGGATGGACAGAACAACGGGGCGTAGGGCCGTCCGGCCTGCGACGAGGGCCATTGTGCGGTCGTCCACGCGTTCCGCACGCCGGTCGCCGGTCGCCGGTCGCCGGTCGCCGGTCGCCGGTCGCCGGTCGCCGGTCGCCGGTCGCCGGTCGCCGGTCGCCGGTCGCCGTACCGTACCTCCTCTTTGAGAGCGCCCCATTCGGATTTCGGGGTTTCATCGGGAACGGCAGCGGTGCCGAGATCCGTCCGACGGATCCCTGATATCTGGCCCGGTTCCTGCGCGCGTTGTTCGTGTGGCGGCTCACCACGCCGTTCTGGCACCGGATTCGGCCGGGCGCTCGGCGAGACCTTGGTCACAACTGTCGCCGTCGGAATGGCCGAAGAGCGTGCCCGGGCCGGAGTTGGGGTCGACCGTCCCCTCACTCCGCCGGCGCGCTGCCGGTGAGGCCGAGCAGGGTGCGCATATAGGCGTATTTCTGGGTCAGGCGGGCGCGGGTCGCCTCGTCCAGGGCCGCGAGCCGGGCCGGGTCGGCGTTGTGCGCGAGGTCCGCCCGCTTCACCAGCAGTGCGCCGGGCGTGCCGAGGATCCGGGCCGCGTACGCCTCCGGCGGCTCTCCGGCCCGCTTGGTCACCGCCAGCACGATGTCCTTCGTACGGCGGCTCAGCGCGGCCCGGGCCAGCCATCGCTCGGACAGGGCGTCGTCCTCGACCGCGTCGTGCAGCCAGGCCGCCGCGATCTGGTCGGCGTCGCCGCCCCGGCGCCGTACCCCCTCCGCGACCGCCCGGAGGTGCTCGGCGTAGGGGCGGCCGGCCTTGTCCCGCTGCCCCTCATGGGCCGCGCGGGCCAGCGCCGCCACCTCGGAGAGGGTCAGCGCGGTCGTCCGATCGGCGGAGGCAACCTCATCGGCATCGGGATCGGTCATCTCCCCAGTGTCCCAGCGGGCGCCGGCGGCCCCGGCCGAAGAATCCGTGCGCGGGTCGGACACTGAGGCCGGAGACCGGAGACCGATGCCTCAGCGCGCCCCGGTTACCTCGACGGCACACCCGTGGCCCCACGAGAACACCCGCACCCCAAGGGCACACCCGTGCCTCAGCAGGACACCCGTGTCTCAACGCACGGACATGGCCCCACCAGGACGCTCATGCCTCAGTGGGAGCCGGCAGGTGGTTCGGGCGGTGGTGGGGGCTGGGGGGTCGGGCCGCCGCCCTCTCGGCTGATCAGGAGCAGGGCACGGTCGTCGTTGACGTCCTTGGCGACCGCCTCGATGAGGTGCCAGGCGGCGCCGTGGAAGCCGCCGGCGACATAGCGGTCGGCCTCGCCGGTCAGGCGGTCGATGCCCTCCACGATGTCCCGTTCGGCGGTCTCCACCAGGCCGTCCGTGAAGAGCATGAGCACATCACCGGGGCGCAGGGAGCCCTTCACCGGGTCGAACAGAGCTCCCTCGTACACCCCGAGCAGCGGGCCGTCGGCCGCCTTCTCCTCCCAGCGTCCGCTGCCCGCGCTGAGCTGGAGGCCCGGGGGATGGCCCGCGTTGTACAGCTCGTAGTCGCCGGAGTCGAGGTCCAGGACGAGGTGGATGGAGGTGGCGAAGCCCTCGTCCCAGTCCTGGCGGAGCAGATAGCCGTTGGCGGCGGGGAGGAAGGCGTGCGGGGGCAGGGAGCCGAGCAGGCCGCCGAAGGCGCCGGACAGCAGCAGGGCGCGGGAGCCCGCGTCCATGCCCTTGCCGGAGACGTCGGTGAGGACGACCTCCAGGGTCCGGCCGCCGTTGGTGCGGGCGGCGACCACGAAGTCGCCGGAGAAGGACTGGCCGCCGGCCGGGCGCAGCGCCATCTCGCGATGCCAGCCCGCCGGGAGCTTGGGCAGCCGGCTCTGGGTGCGGATGCGTTCGCGCAGGTCGAACAGCATGGTGCCGCCGCGCCGCCAGGGCACGCCGACCCGGCTGCGGAACTGTGCGATGAGCAGCCCGAAGAATCCGCAGGCCGCGACCACGAGAACCACACCCGGAGTGACCCGGGCGGGACCCTCGGTGTACGGGCCGAGCTGCACGGACTCCACGATCAGCGCGGTGGCCGCGCCCGCGTAGAGGCCGAGCAGGCTGGCCGGGCGCAGCAGCAGACCGCCCGCCACGATCGGCAGGACCAGGGCGGCCGGGGAGAACCACACCGGATTGGCGAGGGTCATGACGGTGATCACCGGGATGGTGATCAGCAGACCGACGAGGGCGATCCAGTCGGAGCCGTCGCCGCGGAAGTAGTCCACGGCGCTTCTGCGCACGCCGACGCGGGCCCGGTGCCACTGGATCTTCAACCGGGCCGGGAACGTCTCGGCCTCCGCGCGCCGCTCTCGTCCTGCTGCCATTAGTTCGGGACCCTATCCATCGGACCGGCCGCCCGGCACGGGAGGTCCCACTTGTCCCCCGTCCGAGGCTCGACATCACAGTGAACTTCACGAAAAGCCGCCACGTCGCCTCCCGGGGAAAATTCCCTCGCTCGTCCGGCAATGCCCTGGTAGGCATGGGTTCATGGCAAGTGAGACGACGGCTGACGCGAACGACCCTGTCGGCGCCCCTGAGAGCGTGGCGCATCTTCGGGTGCTGCACAAGGAGGACTGGGACGGGTGGTACGACACCCTGATCCGGGCCTTCGGCGGGGTGCCGGAGGCGGCCGAGGAACGCGAGATGTGGCACACCCTCGCCGAGGCGGAACGTTCCATCGGGGCCTGGGACGGTGACCGGTGCGTCGGCACGGCCGGGGCCTTCGGTTTCCGGCTGACCGTGCCGGGCGGGGCCCCGGTGCGGGCGGCGGGCGTGACCATGGTGAGCGTGGCGGGCACCCACCGGCGGCGCGGGGTGCTGACCGCGATGATGGCCCGGCAGCTGGCGGACGTACGGTCCTGGGGCTGGCCGCTGGCCGTGCTCACGGCCTCCGAGCCGGCGATCTACGGCCGGTTCGGGTACGGCATCGGGACGTACGGGATGAATCTGACAGCTCAGACCCGCCGGGTGCGGCTGTCGGTGCCGCCCGGTACGGATGACGTAGGGCTGCGGTACGCGGCGCCGGGCGAGGTGCTGGAGGCGTGCGAGGCGGTGTACGCGCGCCGGGTGCCGGAGCGGGCGGGGATGGTGGCCCGGCTGCCGGACTGGGAGCGGGTCGCGCTGCTCGACCCGGAGGGCGAGCGCGGGGGCGCCTCGCCGCTCCAGTGCGTGGTCGCCGAGCGGGGCGGCGAGATCGTCGGGTACACCCGGTTCCGGGTGAAGCCGCAGTGGGAGGTGACGGGGCCGGAGGGCACCGTGGAGCTGCGGGACGTGGAGGCGCTGGATCCGGCGGCGTACGCGGCGCTGTGGCGGTTCCTGTTCGACATCGACCTCACGTCGACGCTGGTGGCGTACGGGCGTCCGGTGGACGATCCACTGCTGCATCTGGCGTCGGACGTACGGCGGTTGGGCGTGCGGGTGCGGGACGCGCTGCATGTGCGGCTGGTGGACGTGGGGACGGCGCTCGCGGCGCGGACGTATCAGGCGCCGGTGGATGTGGTGCTGGACGTCGAGGACGCCTTCTGCCCGTGGAACAGCGGGCGCTGGCGGCTGAGCGGTGACGCCGAGGGGGCGTCCTGCGAGCGGACGACCGACGCCGCCGATCTCGCGCTGTCGGTACGGGAGCTGGGGTCGGCGTATCTCGGCGGGGTGTCGCTGGCGTCGCTGGCCCAGGCCGGGCGGGTGCGGGAGCTGCGCGCCGGGGCGCTGGCGCCGGTTTCGGCGGGGTTCGGGCCGGGCGGGGCGGCGCCGTGGCTGCCGCACGGGTTCTGAGTCCGGGCGGGTCCTGAGTCCGTCCGGGCGGGTCCTGAGTCCGTCCGGGCGGGTCCTGAGTCCGTCCGGGCGGGTCCCGACCGGAGGCCCGGAGTTCGGAGTCCGGGCCTGCGGTCCACGGTCAGCGGGACTGGCAGGCCGGGCACCAGAAGAGGTTGCGGGCGGCGAGGTCGGCGGTGCGGATCTCGCCGCCGCACAGGTGGCAGGGCAGGTGCGCCCGGCGGTAGACGTACACCTCGCCGCCGTGGTCGTCCACGCGCGGGGGGCGGCCCATGGCCTCCGGGGTGTGTTCCGGGTGGACCGTGTCGATGCGGTTGTTCCGGACGCCCTCGCGCATCAGGGCGACCAGGTCCGCCCAGATCGCCTCCCACTCGGCGGGCGTGAGGTCCTTGCCGGGGCGGTACGGGTCGATGCCGTGCCGGAAGAGCACCTCGGCGCGGTAGACGTTGCCGACGCCCGCGATGATCCTCTGGTCGAGGAGGAGGGCGGCGACCGTCGTACGGCTGCGGGAGATCCGCCGGTACGCGGCTGCCGGGTCGGCGTCCGGGCGCAGCGGGTCGGGGCCGAGGCGGGCGTGTACGGCGTCCTTCTCGGCGTCGGTGATCAGCGCGCAGGTCGTGGGGCCGCGCAGGTCGACATAGGCGGTGTCGTTCACGAGGCGCAGACGGACGGTGTCGGTGGGCGGGGGCGCGGGGGCGTCCCCGATCGTGACCTTTCCGAACAGACCGAGATGGATGTGCACCCAGTCGGTCTCGTGGAATCCCAGGAACAGATGCTTGCCGTGCGCCTCGGCCGTGTCCATCGGTGTGCCGTCCAGCAGCGCGGCGGCGTCGCTGAACTTGCCCTGCGGACTGCCGACACGGACGGGGCGCCCGGTGAAGAGCGCCCCGTAGTCCTGGGCCAGCCGGTGGATGGTGTGCCCTTCCGGCAAGGTGCTGTCTCCTTGTTCCCTACCGGGGTTCCTCCGGCGTTCGTCTGGTTGTCCCTCGCGGGGGCCTGTCAGCCCTGCGGGTGATGTGCCGGGATCGGGGGCAGTTCGCCCTTCGTCTCGTACGTCGTCAGCATGTCGATGCGGCGGACATGGCGTTCGTCGCCGGAGAAGGGCGTGCCGAGGAAGGTTTCGACGAAGCGGGTGGCCTCGGCCTCGGTGTGCATCCGGGCGCCGACGGCCACGACGTTGGCGTTGTTGTGCTGGCGGCCGAGCGACGCCGTCTCCTCGCTCCAGGCGAGCGCGGCGCGGACGCCCTTGACCTTGTTCGCGGCGATCTGCTCGCCGTTGCCGGAGCCGCCGATGACGACGCCGAGGGCGTCGGGGTCCGCGGCCGTGCGTTCGGCTGCGCGCAGGCAGAAGGGGGGGTAGTCGTCCTGGGCGTCGTAGATGTGCGGCCCGCAGTCAACGGGCTCGTGGCCCGCCGACTTGAGCCATTCGACGAGGTGGTTCTTGAGTTCGTAGCCCGCATGGTCGGAGCCGAGGTACACGCGCATGGGATGAGTGTGGCATGCGGGGTCCTCCGGGGGCGAGGCCGGGCGCGGGTGGAGGTGCCGGGCCAGGGGGGTAGGGCGGCTTTCCCGCTCATGTGGCTGGTCGCGCAGTTCCCCGCGCCCCTGCTTGCCTGCGTCCAAGCACCCGGCGGTGTCAGTTCTTGCCTGCGTCCAGGACCCCGGCGGGCTCAGGGCTTGCCTGCGTCCAGGCCCCCGGCGGGCTCAGGCTTGCCTGCGTCCAAGCCCCCGGCGGGCTCAGGCTTGCCTGCGTCCAAGCCCCCGGCGGGCTCAGGCTTGCCTGCGTCCAAGCCCCCGGCGGTGTCAGTTCTTGCCTGCGTCCAGGACCCCGGCGGGCTCAGGGCTTGCCTGCGTCCAGGCTCTCGGCGGGCTCAGTTCTTCTTGGTTAGCTTCCAGGCTGCGGGGAGGGCGCCCATGGCCAGGGCTGCCTTCAGGGCGTCGCCCAGGAGGAAGGGGGTCAGGCCCGCTGCGATGGCGGCCGTCAGGGACATGTCGGCGGCCAGGGCCAGGTACGGGACGCCTATGGCGTAGATGATCGCCTCGCCCAGGAGCATCGCCCCCGCCATCCGCAGCGGCGAGCGGTCGGCGCCGCGGCGGGCCAGGGCACCGACCGCCGTGGCGGCGAGCAGCATGCCGATGACGTAGCCGAAGGACGGGGCGGAGACTCCGTGGCCGCCCTCGGCGAACCACGGGACGCCCGCCATGCCGACCAGCGCGTACAGCGCGAGGGAGAGGAAGCCGCGGCGGGCGCCGAGGGCGGTGCCGACGAGCAGCGCGGCGAAGGTCTGGCCGGTCACCGGGACCGGGGAGCCGGGCACCGGCACCGCGATCTGGGCCGCGAGGCCGGTGAGGGCGGCGCCGCCGGTCACGAGCACGAGGTCGCGGACGCGGGAGGCGGGGAGCAGATCGGCGAGCACCAGGCCCGGACGGGCGGTGGTGGCGGTGGAGGCGGCGGTGGCCATGGGGACTCCGCGGGGAGAAGGGCAGTTCAGGACATCGCGACGCTATCCCAGCGGTGAAGTGCCGATCACCGTCAGCCGTCGACAAAGGGAGCGGGAGCCCCTTGGTGCCCTCCGCACAAAGAGTGCGGGCTACACCTGGATCGACGTGATGCCGGTCACTGAGGTGAGGACGGTCCGGTCACAGCAGGGGGACGGGCCCTTGACTGTTGGATTCCTCCAACGCGGGATCGCGGCGCAGGAGGCGGCGACCGGCGTCGTCCGCACCCCGGCCACCCTTCTGCTGCTAACGTGCAGTTGCAAGGCTTGTGCAATAAGAGGGATCCGGGCCCCACCCACGTCCTGCCTCGTGATCGTCTTCTCACCCTTCACCAGGCAGGCGGATGAAAGAAGACCCCCGCGAGGACGTGACTCGCGGGGGTTTTCCATGGGGGCTACAGGTTGCTGAAGTCGGGGCCCTGGGTGCGCGAGCGCTTGATCTCGTAGAAGCCGGGGACGGACGCCACCGCGAGGGTGCCGTCCCACAGGCGGGCCGCCTCCTCGCCCTGCGGGGCGGGGGTGACGACCGGGCCGAAGAAGGCGACCTCGGTGCCGTCGGGGCCGGGGACCGAGATCACCGGGGTGCCGACCTCCTGGCCCACCTTGTCGATGCCCTGCTGGTGGGAGGCGCGCAGCTCGGTGTCGTAGGTGTCCTTGTCGGCGTGGGCGATCAGATCGGCGGGCAGCCCGGCATCGGCGATGGCGGCGGCGATGCTCTCGCGGTTCACCCCGAGGCCCTGGTTGTGGAAGCGGGTGCCGAGCGCGGTGTACAGGCGGCCGACGACCTCGTCCCCGTACAGCTGCTGGGCGGCGATCACCACTCGGACCGGGGTCCAGGTGCTGCCGCCGGGGCGCATGTTCTCGGCGTACTGCTCGGGCAGTTCGTCCAGCCGGTGCTCGTTGAGCACCGCGAGGCTCATCACGTGCCAGCGGACCTCGATGTCACGGACCTTCTCCACTTCGAGGACCCAGCGGGAGGTCATCCAGGCCCAGGGGCAGACGGGGTCGAACCAGAAGTCGACAGGGGTCCTGGGCGCGGGCGACGTGGTCTCGGACATGGCTCTCCCTAGGAAAGGTGGTCTTCACCGGCGGCAACACCGCCTCCCACCACCACATTCCCGGGTGCCGCCGGTCAGGGGCACATGACAGGATCGGCCCTGACCGGATATCGCCCACCTGCCGAGGAGTGCCGCCCGTGCCCGGTGAGAATCTGACCCGCGACGAGGCCCGGGAGCGGGCCGCCCTGCTGTCCGTCGACGGGTACGAGGTGTCGCTCGACCTGCGCTCGGCGCTCGGCGAGCACACCGGCGAGGGTCCGCGGACCTTCCGGTCGGTGACCACGATCCGCTTCCGCTGCGCCGAGCCGGGGGCGAGCAGTTTCGCGGATCTGCTCGCGCCGGCCGTCACCTCCGTCTCCCTCAACGGCCGGGATCTCGACCCCAGCGAGGTCTTCGACGGCACCCGCATCGCGCTGGAGGACCTCGCCGCGGAGAACGAGCTGGTCGTGGACGCCCGGTGCGCGTACTCCCGTACGGGTGAGGGGCTGCACCGGTTCGTGGACCCGGAGGACGGCGAGGTGTACCTGTACACCCAGTACGAACCGGCCGACTCGCGCCGGGTCTTCGCCAACTTCGAGCAGCCGGACCTCAAGGGCCCCTTCCGCTTCGAGGTGCGGGCGCCACAGGGGTGGACGGTGTGGAGCAATGGCGCCGGGACGCTCACCGACGGGGTGTGGCGGTTCGCGGAGACCCGGCCGATCTCCACGTACATCACCTGTGTGGTCGCGGGCCCCTATCACTATGTGACGGATTCGTACGAGAGGGTGTTCGAGGACGGCAGCCGGCTGGAGATTCCGCTGGGCGCGATGTGCCGCAAGGGGCTGGCCCCCCACTTCGACTCCGACGACGTCTTCCTGATCACCAAGCAGGGCCTGGACTTCTTCCACGACCACTTCGACTACCCGTACCCCTTCGGGAAGTACGACCAGGCGTTCGTACCGGAGTACAACCTCGGGGCGATGGAGAACCCGGGGCTGGTGACCTTCCGCGAGGAGTACATCTTCCGGGGGAAGGTGACCCGGGCGTCCTACGAGGGACGGGCCAACGTCATCCTGCACGAGATGGCGCACATGTGGTTCGGCGACCTGGTCACCATGGAGTGGTGGGACGACCTGTGGCTCAAGGAGTCCTTCGCGGACTTCATGGGCGCGTTCTCGCTGGTCGGCGCGACCCGGTTCACGGACGGCTGGATCACCTTCGCCAACCGGCGCAAGGCGTGGGCGTACCGCGCCGACCAGCTCCCCTCCACCCACCCGGTCACCGCCGACATCCGCGACCTCCAGGACGCCAAGCTCAACTTCGACGGCATCACCTACGCCAAGGGCGCCTCCGTGCTCAAGCAACTGGTGGCGTACGTCGGACAGGACGCGTTCCTGGAGGGCGCGCGGCGCTACTTCAAGCGGCACGCCTACGGGAACACCCGCCTGGGTGATCTGCTGTCGGTGCTGGAGGAGACCAGCGGGCGGGACATGGGCGCCTGGTCGGCGGCCTGGCTCCAGACGGCCGGGGTCAACTCGCTGACCCCGCAGACGCTGCTGTCCCCCGACGGACGGATCGCGGAGCTGGCGGTGCTCCAGGAGGCGCCCGAGTCGCATCCCCGGCTGCGCCCGCACCGGGTGGCGATCGGTCTGTACCGGCGCACGGACGGGGGCGCGCTGGAGCGGTACGCGCGCGCCGAGGTGGACGTGGACGGCCCGCGTACGGTCGTCGGGGAGCTGGCGGGCGCGCAGGCGCCGGACCTGGTGCTGGTCAACGACGACGATCTGACGTACTGCAAGATCCGCTTCGACGAGACGTCGCTGGCGACCCTGCGCGAGTCCCTGGGCACGATGACGGACCCGCTGGCGCGGGCGCTGTGCTGGACCGCGCTGTGGAACATGACGCGGGACTCGCTGCTGCCGGCGCGGGAGTTCGTCGGCCTGGTGCTGCGGTTCGCGGGGCGGGAGAGCGATATCGGCGTGCTGCTGATGCTGCACGCCTGGGCGCAGTCGGCGCTCGTGCACTACGCGGCGCCCGGGTGGCGGGCCGAGGGCGGGGAGCTGTTCGCGCGGGGCGCGCTGCGGGAGCTGCGGCAGGCCGAGCCGGGCAGCGAGCACCAGTTGGCGTGGGCGCGGTGCTTCGCGGCGGTCGCCTCCGGCGAGGACGAGCTGCGGTTGCTGCGGGAACTGCTGGAGGGCACCGAGAAGGTCGACGGGCTGGTGGTCGACCAGGAGCTGCGGTGGGCGTTCCTGGAGCCGCTGACCGTGCACGGGGTGACCGGCGAGCGGGAGCTGTCCGCCGAGCTGGCCCGGGACGACACGGCGTCCGGCAAGCGGCATCAGGTGCGGTGCCTGGCCGCCCGGCCGTCGGCCGCCGTCAAGGCGCAGGCATGGGCGCTGGTCGTGGAGTCCGACGCGCTGTCCAACGCGCTGGTGGAGGCGACGATCGCGGGGTTCGAGCAGCCGGCTCAGCGGGAGTTGCTCGCGCCTTATGCCGAGAAGTACTTCGCCGCGATCGAGGGTGTCTGGGAGGCGCGGTCCATTCAGATCGGGGTGGATGTGGTGCGGGGGTTGTTCCCCGCGCTGGTGGACGGTGAGGGGACGCTGGCCGCTGCGGATGACTGGCTCGCCTCGCATGCCTCGGCTGCGCCCGCGTTGCGGCGGCTGGTGATCGAGGCTCGGGATGATCTGGCTCGGGGGTTGCGGGGGCAGGGGTGTGACGGGGGTGTGAGCGGGGGCGGGGAGGGGTGAGTCGGTTGGCGGCCGGGTGCGGGTGGGTGGGTGCTGGTCGCGCCCACGCGGCGGAGCCGCGTATCGATACAGCCCCGCGCCCCTGACGGCGTAGCCATCGGCCGCGTTGCCCTGTGAACGGACGACGGGTTTTCGGCATCCGAACATTCGTCCCTTAGTGCCTTGTTGTCCTGGTTTGTCGACGGGGTTGTAACAGGGGTTCAGGAGGGGGGTGGGGGTGGGAATCTCGGGGGCATGAACCACGACATTCCCCTCTCCCCCCGTATCCCCGGCGCTTCCGGCGCCCCGCTCACCCCCCGTCCGCTGGGGCGGTTGGACGCCTCATGGCGGCGGGTGCTCACGGCGGGGCAGTTGCGGGCGCACGGGGTTTCCGCCGGTGAGATCAGTGAGCAGTGCCGGGCCGGTGGGGCCTGGCGGCAGCTGCTTCCCGGGGTGTTTCTGCTGCATGCCGGGCCGCCGACCAGCGAGGAGCGGCTGCACGCGGTGCTGATGTACGCCTCGCGCGGGGACGCCGCCCCGGCGGTACCGGCCCAGCCGGGCTCCGGGCAGCCACAGCCGCAGCCGCCGGCCTACGCCGAGGCGATGATCACCGGGCTCGCGGCGCTCAATCTGCACGGGTTCACCTCGGCGCCGCCGCTGCCCTCGCTGGAGCGCCTCGACGTCCTGGTGTTCCGGATGCGGCGGCTGCGCTCGACGGGATGCGCGCGGATCGTCCGTACCACCGCGCTGCCCACGCCCGAGCAGCGCACCGGGCTGCCGGTCGCGCCCGTGCCGCGCGCCCTGGCGGACGCGGTGGCGCAGCTGACGGACGCGGGGACGGTACGGCGGCTGCTGACCGAGGCGGTGCGTGGCGGGTACTGCGAGCCGGGGGCGGTGGTACGGGAGCTGAACCAGGCCAAGCTGCTGGGCCGGCCGCATGTGGTGGACGCGGTGGACGCGCTGCTGGCGGAGGGGCGGGTGATCGCCGAGGAGCGGCTGTACCGGATGGTCCGGGAGTACGGGCTGCCCGACCCGCTGTGGAACGTGGACCTGCGGCTGCCCGGCGGCCCCCATCTCGGCGGGCTCGACGCCTACTGGCCCGAGCAGTCCGTCGCCCTGGAGCTGGACACCCGGGCCCCCCGGCACGGCGATCCCCAGGACGAGGACGCGCTGTGGGCGGAGTACGCCCGTAAGCGCGAGCATCTGGAGCGGCTCGGGATCACCGTCGTCCACATCACGCCGCGCAAGCTGCGGGACAGCATGGAGCAGCAGGCGGCGGTGGTGCGGACGGCGCTGATGACCGCCGGGGAGCGGGAACCGGCGGCCTATGTGGTGGTGCTGCCGAGATGACGTGACGGGGGGGATGACGTGGTGGCTCGATGGCTTGTTGGACGGGTGACGCCGGCCGCGTCCCGGGGGGGGGGGGCCGGGGGCGGCCGCCGCGCCCCCCCCGGGGCGCCCGCCGGGCCGCGCGCGCGCCCCCCCCCCGCCCCCCGCCCGCCCCCCCCCCCCCCCCACCCCCCCCCCCCCCCCCCCCCCCCCCGCCCC
>NZ_JBHYUG010000014.1:24631-32255 GCF_042749375.1 Streptomyces sp. NPDC059477
TGGGGGGGGGGCGGGCTCGGGGGGGGGGGGGGGGGAGGGGGGGGGGGTCGGGGTGGGGGGGGCGGGCGGCCGGCGCGGCGGGGGGGGGGGGGGGGCCGGGGGGCCCCCCCGGGCGCGGGGAGGTCATGTCGGCGCGGGGAGGTCATGCAAGGGCGTTGCGCCCCGGCGTCAGTCGCCGCAGAACTCGGCCTCCACGATCGCCGCGCTGTCGCCGGTCCAGTCGGCGTTGAGGTTGAGGGCGAGGCTGTGTTTGCCGTCGGTGGTGGTGACGGCGTCGGACGTGGAGCCGTGGATGCCGCCGCCGTGGCCCCAGACGGTGATCCCGCAGGACAGTTCCTGCTTGATCAGGCCGAGCCCGTAGGTGGCGTTGGGGACGCCGGGTGCGGGGACCGTGGTCTTCATCGCCTTGAGCTGCTCGGGCGGGAGCAGCTTGCCGCGCAGCAGGGCGCTCATGAAGCGGTTGAGGTCGTTGTTGTCGGAGACCATCTCACCGGCCGCGCCGGCGGCGGACGGGTTGAAGGCGGTGACGTCGTAGGAAGGGCCGTCGTAGGTCTCGGCGAGCTTGGAGTAGGCGCGGCTGTGCGGGGTGCCGAGGGTGGGGCGGCCGGCCGGGACGAAGGTGTCGTCCAGGTCGAGGGGCTCGATGATGCGGTCCTCGATCGCCTCACCGTAGGGGTGGCCGGTGATCTTCTCGATGACCATTCCGGCCAGGATGTAGTTGGTGTTGGAGTAGCTCCAGGAGGTGCCGGGGGCGAAGGTGGGCTCGTGCCGCATGGCCACGGCCACGAGTTCCTCGGGGGCGAAGGTGCGGAAGCGGTTCCGGTCGAAGCCCTCCTTGAGGAAGATCTCGCGGGCGAAGGTGTCGTCCCCGGTGTAGTTGAAGATGCCGCTGGTGTGGTTGAGGAGCTGGCGGACGGTGATGTCGCGGCCGTCGTGGCCGTTGCCGCTGACCAGGCCGGGCAGCCAGGTGTCGACCGTGTCGTCCAGGGACAGCTCGCCCTCGGCCTCCAGTTGGAGCAGGACGGTCGCCACGAAGGTCTTGGTGATGCTGCCGACGCGGTAGCGGTCGTCGGCGGAGCGCGGGGCGCCGGTCTTCAGGTTGCCGACGCCCTCGGTGGCCCGCCAGGTGCCCTGGCCGTCCCGCGCGGTGGCCGTGACGCCGGGCACTCCGTCCTTCACGGCGGCGCGCATCGCGTCGCGGGTCGCGTCGTGGCCGTGGTCCTTGCCGGCCGGCGCCGCGAAGGCGGGTGCCGCCAGGGCCAGCGACAGCGCCGCCGCGGTCGCCGCCACGAGGGTCACCCGGGTCCGTACGGTCATGTCGTTCCCCCTTCTCGCCCGCGCGCCGTCGCGGCGGGCCGTGTTCGGTCGGGGGCGAAGACCTGAGGGGTTTCGTGAAGGTTGCTCGCCCTTGGGCCGGTTGAGTGAGTTTCGGCCGACCTTCACGCCTTCTTGAGGACCAGCTCGGTGTTGCGGTCGCGGGCGCCGCCGCCCAGGTCGGTCCGGCCGCCGGGGGCGTTGAAGGAGAGTTCGCGGTACAGGGCGGCCAGTCCGGTCTGGGAGAGGTCGGCGAAGTCGGTGCGGTGCGGGGCCGCGGACTCGACCAGGGTGGTGAACAGCGACAGCGTGCCGTCCTGGTTGTCGGCCAGTTCCACGACCCGCGCGTGGTGCGGGAAGTCTACGTGGGACGCGGTGGAGATCTCCCAGAAGGAGTGCCCGTCGGGGCCGGGGTGGGCGGTGATGGCGTTGCGGTGGATGTGGCCGTTCACCCAGGCGACCACATTGCGGTGCCGGTTGAGCAGGCCGACGACCTCGGCGCCGTGGTGGCGGCGCTCGTCGGGGCGGGCCGGGTCGGGGCGCGGGTTGTCCAGGGACTCGCTGGTGTGATGGCTGAAGACGATCGCGTACGCGTCGCTGTTCTCGCGCAGGGTGCGGTCGAGCCAGTTCAGCTGGGCGGTGCCGAGGGAGCCCTCGTAGTGGCCGCCGGGGTCGGTGGTGTCCAGGCTGATGCCGATGACGTCGTCGGCGACCCGGAAGGAGTAGTACTGCGTCGTCGCCTCGACGTTGGCCGAGGAGTAGCCGTGCCCGGCCGGGCCCATACCGGTGTACCGGGGGTCGAGGTGGGCCTGGAGGTACTCGGCGGTGGTGAAGGGGGCGCGGCGCGGGTCCGGGGTGACGGGGCGCAGGTCGCGGGTGTGGGCGGTGAGCAGGTCGCGGAACTGGGTGCCGATCGGGTCCTTGGCCCCCCGGATGACGTCCTGGAGCTTCTTGGACTCGGCCGCGGGCAGGTCCATCAGTTTCCGGTCGCCGGTGGCGAAGTCGCGGAGGTAGGGGTCGCCGTGGCCGTAGCAGCCGAGCGGGAGGGAGTCGTGGTTGCCGACGGTGGAGTACCAGGGCAGGTTCAGGCCGGGGCTGTTCACCTCGCGCCGGGCGGCGGTGAGGAAACCTTCCAGTTGTGGGAAGCCGCGCTGTTTGTCGGCGTCGCGGACGGGGGCGGCGGGCTGCCAGTACTGGGTGAGGCCGCTGTTCATGACGCCCTCGTAGCGGCGCGGGTCACCGGAGTCGGGGGTGATCCGGCCGCCGCTCATGACGGTCAGGAACCATTCCAGTTCGGTGCCGCAGTTGTTGTCCGTGTTGTCGCCGGTGGTGATGGCGAAGTGCAGCGGGGCGCCGGTGACGGGGGCGCCCCGCAGCGCGTTGATCCGCTCCACCAGGGAGATGGCGCCCTGCACGGTCAGTGCCTCCTGGGGGCGCCAGGCGTGCACGTCGGCCGAGCGCAGGAACTCCAGGCGCAGCGGGTGCTGCACATCGGTCAGATGCAGGTCGGTGAGCTGGACGAACGCGGCGAGCGGAACACGGCGGCGATCCCGGCCGGAGCCGGCTTCGGCGAGGTCGTCGCGGACCACGCGCGGCCAGCCGGTGCCGTCGCCGAGCCGCCGGTAGCCGGTGCCGGGGCGTGGGGTGGCGACGGTGTCGAGGGTGGTGCCCCGGGTGTCCGGGGCGAGGGGCGCGGCCGGGTCCCGGCGGGAGACCGCGGCGGGCGCCTGGGGCACGGCGGCGGTCTGCGCGGCGGCCCGGCTGCCGGTGGGCCGCAGGGCGTAACCGGCGCCCGCGGACAGGGTCACCGCTCCGGCGGTGGCGAGAACGGCCCGGCGGTGGACGGGCAGCGCCGCGGCGGCTGATCCGGCGACAGAGCGTATGCGCGACATGGCGCGGTCTCCCCGAGTGCGAACGCGTCGGCAGTGGTCGCGGAAAGCCGCTCGCGCGGGCCTCCCGCCTCTCCTGGATGCTTGGCACCGGGGGTGGCCTGCGCGTTAACTGGGCGACAACGCGCAGCGCCGATCACCGTACGACGATCTGTGCCCGATGCCCCGGCCGTCGGCCGCTCTTCCGGCGGCCGGGCATCGGTCACTCTGCGTTCATCTGAGGGGGTAGGGGGTGGGGGCCGGGGTGCTCGGGCTGTGGCTGTTCGCCGGGGGCGTACGCGGAGGGCATCGGCTTCCTGGAGCTGGTCACCCGTCGCCCGGGCGGGCACCGTCCGGCGCGGGCCACGCCCCGGACGAATACACCGTCATGCACCCGAGCGCCACGCGCTCCTTGTCGACCGCGCAGGCGTCCACCGCCGGGCCGGACCACTCGTCGGCGCCGTCGAAGCGGTACCGGAAGTGGACCCGGTCGCCTTCGGAGGGCACCTGCGGGTGGGGTTCAAGGCGCCGGTCGACGACCTCGGCGGTGACGCCGAGAGGCTGCCCGGACGTGTCCTCGACCTGCACCCCGACACCGGCCGCACCGCGCTCCGCCGTCGTGTCGGTACAGCTCCGGAGGGCGGAGCAGCCGGACAGGGCGAGCATCGCCACGGCCAACAGGGCACCGGCACGTACCCGTGCGGGAAACACGAAACCGACCTCCGGTCGGGGCGGGCGGAGCGGTGCATGCGGGACAAGCCGTCCGAAGGGCGACCAACGCCCGCGAAACCGATCGCGGGTTTTCCCCATCCCTCCACTGAGTTTCGGTCAACTCTCCCCAAACATCTGTCCCTTGCGCAAGGCTGGGCGGTCGTCCGGGACCGCATTCCGGACGTCTTCGGCCAGGACCGATCGATCCCGGCCGAACGCACGCTCAGGTTCGTTCCTTCACCTTCAAGGGATGCCGATGACCCAGACCCCCGAGAGCGAATCCATACCCGGCGCGAGACGCGTGGCCCGGATCGCCGTGGCCGCCGGACTCGTGGCCGCGCTCGCCGCCGCCGGGCCGATACCCATGGCCCTCGCCGCAGATGCCCCGCCCGTCGCCGCGGACCCCGCCGTGAAGTCCGCCGACGACAAGCTCGGCTCGGACGACGCCGAACTGCTCGCCGAGGCCAAGGCCGACGGCGAGAAGACCATCACCCTGATGGTCGCCACCGCGCCGGGCGCCACCGAGCAGGTCGCCGGCCAGCTCGACGCCGTCGACGGCGGACTGGTCGGCCAGACCTACGACCAGCTCGGCTATGTCCGGGCCACCGTCCCCACCGGCAAGGCGGACGCGGCCATCGCCGCCGCCACCGAGCTGTCCTCCGTGCACGCGATCGACCTGCGCGAGGAGATCCCGCTGGAGGACCCGAGCCCCGACGGGGGCGCCGGTGCCCAGGGCGCGACGGGCACCGCCTCGTACCCGGCGCCGAACCAGGACACCCCGGCGGAAAACCCGTACAACCCGTCCTTCGAGACCGGGGCCGTCGACTTCGTGGAGGATCATCCGAAGGCGGACGGCCGCGGGATCACCATCGGCATCCTCGACTCGGGTGTGGACCTCGGTCACCCGGCGCTCCAGCAGACCACCACCGGCGAGCGCAAGATCGTCGACTGGGTGACGGCCACCGACCCGGTGGCCGACAGCGACGGCACCTGGCGGCGGATGACCGCCTCGGTCAGCGGCACCGGCTTCACCGCCACCGCGCCGAACGGCACCCGGGAGACCTTCACCACCCCGGCGGGCAGCTACAAGTTCAACTACTTCTCCGAGTCCGCCACCAACGGCGGCGACATGGCCGGCGACCTCAACCGCGACGGCGACCGGACCGATGTCTGGGGCGTGCTGTACGACCCGGCCGCCGGAACCGTCCGGGTCGACCTGGACGACGATCTCGACTTCTCCGACGAGACCGCGCTGAAGCCGTACAAGGACGGCTTCCAGATCGGCTACTTCGGCACCGACGACCCGGCCACCGAGATCGCCGAGCGCATCCCGTTCGTCATCGAGATCCGCAAGGACGTCGTCTACAACGCGGACACCGGCGCCAAGGCCGACTACGTCAGCATCGGCGTCATCGAGGGCGCCCACGGCACCCACGTGGCCGGTATCACCGCCGCCAACGGCCTGTTCGGCGGCGAGATGAACGGGGCCGCGCCCGGCGCCCAGCTGGTCTCCTCGCGCGCCTGCACCTGGACCGGCGGCTGCACCAACGTGGCGCTCACCGAGGGCATGATCGACCTCGTCGTCAACCGTGACGTGGACATCGTCAACATGTCCATCGGCGGCCTCCCGTCGCTCAACGACGGCAACAACGCCCGCGCCGAGCTGTACACCCGGCTGATCGACGAGTACGGCGTCCAGCTGGTGATCTCCGCGGGCAACGACGGCCCCGGCCTGAACACCATCAGCGACCCGGCCCTCGCCGACAAGGTGATCTCGGTCGGCGCCACCATCTCCAAGGAGACGTGGGCCGCCAACTACGGCTCGCAGGTGGCGAAGCAGTACGCGATGATGCCGTTCTCCTCGCGCGGCCCGCGTGAGGACGGCGGCTTCACGCCGACCCTCTCCGCGCCCGGCGCCGCCATCAACACCACCCAGACCTGGTACCGCGGCGGCCCGGTCGCCGAGGCCGGCTACCAGCTGCCGCCCGGCTACTCGATGCTCCAGGGCACCTCGATGGCCTCCCCGCAGGCGACCGGCGCGGCGGCCCTGCTGCTGAGCGCGGCGAAGCAGCGCGGCATCGATCTGACGCCCGCGAAGCTGCGCACCGCCCTCACCTCCACCGCCGACCACATCAAGGGTGTGCAGGCGTACGAGGAGGGCGCGGGCCTGATCAACGTCGAGGACGCCTGGGAGTCGGTCCGCGACGGGGCGACCGCCCACACCTACACGGTCAAGGCACCGGTGGACACCGCGATCGACCAGTTCCTGGAGACCCCGGGCTACGGCACCGGCCTCTACGACCGCGAGGGCGGCCTGAAGGCCGGGCAGAAGAAGACGTACGAGATCACGCTGACCCGCACCAGCGGCGCGGACAAGGCGCTCAAGCACGAGCTGGACTTCGAGAACAACGCGGAGAGCACCTTCAAGATCGTCGGCTCCGACGAGGTGAAGCTGCCGCTGAACCAGCCGGTCACCGTCAAGGTGCAGGCCGCGCCGAAGTCGGCCGGGGTCAAGAGCGCGATCCTGGAGGTCGACGACCCGCGCACCGAGGGCATCGACCAGCAGGTGCTCAGCACGGTCGTGGCCGCGCAGCCCGCGAACTACACCTTCTCCGCCTCCGGTTCGGTCCAGCGCAACAGCTCGACCTCCTACTTCGTCACCGTGCCCGAGGGCGCCAAGACGCTGGAGGTGGCGATCGGCGGCCTCAAGGACAAGAGCCAGACCCGGTTCATCAGCATCCACCCGTACGGCGTTCCGCTGGACGAGACCCAGACGCCGTACTGCTACAACAACTACCTCGACGGCAACGGCTGCCGCCCCGACGCGCGCTCGTACAGCGATCCGCAGCCGGGCGTGTGGGAGATCGAGGTCGAGTCGCGCCGTACGTCGCCGCTGCTCGACAACCCGTTCAAGCTGGACGTCACCGTCCTGAGTGCGGACTTCGCGCCGGAGACCGTGACGCTGCCCGAGATCCAGGCCGGTACCCCGGCCCCGGTGTCCTGGACCGTGACCAACTCCAAGGCGCCGATCGACGGCAGGCTGGAGGGCGGTCCGCTCGGTTCGTCGCTGTCGGAGCGGCCGGAGATCGGGCACGGCGAGAGCGCCGAGTTCGAGGTCACCGTCCCGGCGGGGGCCACCCGGCTGGACGCGTCGATCGGCAATGTCTCGGACGCCGCCGCCGACCTCGACCTCTACCTCCTGGACGGGAACGGCAACGTCGTCGCCCAGGCGGCCGACGGTGACTCCGAGGAGGCCGTGTCCGTCACCGCCCCGGCGGCCGGCACGTACTACGTGCAGATCGACGGGTACTCGGTGCCGGCCGGCACCACCGCGTACGACTACCTCGACGTGTTCTTCTCCCCCGCGCTCGGCACGGTGAGCGTCGACGGGTCCGCGCCGGTGAAGCTCGGCACGGGTCAGTCGGCGCAGGTCTCCGCGAACGTCACCGCCGTGGCGCCCGCGCCCGCCGGGCGCGCGTTCTTCGGCGAGGTCAAGCTGCTCACCGCGCGCGGCACCACCGCGGGTGCGGGCAGCGTCGCGATCGGCGAGGTGACGCCGTAGCGGACCGCGTGACCGTACGGTGACCACGTGATCCGTGGGACCGGGGCGGGCGTCCCTTCTGGGGGCGCCCGCCCCGGCGCGGGGGGCGGCGCCACGCCAGGCCGGCCCGCGGCCCGGGGGTGGGTCTCGGTGGTAAGTTCCCGCCCCGGGTCGAGGTGAGGTTAGCCGA
>NZ_JBHYUG010000014.1:32265-37655 GCF_042749375.1 Streptomyces sp. NPDC059477
GGGGGGGGGGGCCCGGGCCGCGCCGGGCGGGGGCCCGCGGTCCGGCCCCGGGCCCCGGCCGGGGCCCCCCGTCACCGGTGGGCCGGGGGGGGGGGCCCATGGGGGGGGCCCCCCCCCCTTCGCGTGGGGCGGCTACTCGCAAGGCAGGCCCTCGGCCCTGGGGAGGGTCTCGGTGATCAGTTCCCGCCCGGGGACGATGTCCTGTTCGCCGACCACCCACAGATCGGGTGCGATGGCATCGGTCCGGATGACGATCAGGGTGTGGTCGCCCTGGGTCAGCCGGGGCTCACTGTCCCGGCTCATCGTGAAGGTGATCTGCCGCTCGCCCTGGGCCGGTTTGAGGTAGCGGGTGACGTCCAGTGTGATCCGGTCCAGGGCGCCGCCGCCCGGTTCGGGCCGTACGGCGGTGACCTCGCCCTCGACCACCAGCCGGGCGCAGGCGAGATAGCCGGGGCTGCCCAGGGCCGAGGACGCCTGGTTCTCGTCGCCGTCCTCGACGCTTCCCCCGTCCTCGGCCGCCGCCTTGTCGCTGCTGCTGCCGGCGGCGGCGTCGTCGGCGCCCAGCCCCGCACCCGACTGCACCACGATCCAGCCGAGCCCCGCCAGCAGGACGGCGGCGCAGACGGCGGCCAGCCCGCCCAGGACGAGGGCGAAGGGGCGGCGGCGGGGGCGGAGCGGAAGGGGGGCGGGTCGTGGCTGCGGCTGCGGCTGCGGCTCGGTCAGGGCCGTCGCGATGTGCCCCAACTGCTCGCGCAGGACGGTGACATCGGCGCTCGCCGCGCGGTACTCGGCCATGAAGGCGGCGTCGGCGCGGGCCTCGGCGGGCAGCGGGTCGTCCATGAGCACGGCCAGCAGCGGGTCCAGGGCGTCGTAGGCACCCGCGAAGCCGTCCCGGCCGTCGTAGCCGTCCCGGCCGCCGGAGCCGTCCCGGCCGTCGTAGCCGTCGGGTTCGACGGACACGTCACACCACCTCGTCCTCGTGCAGCCGGGCGCGCAGGGCCCGGACCGCGGTGTGCAGCCTGCTCTTGACCGTGCCCTCGGGGATGCCCAGTTGCTCGGCTATCCCGCGTACCGGCAGGTCGGCGTAGAACCGCAGGACCAGCACCTGACGCTGGGCGTCGGGCAGTTCGTCCAGCCCCCGGGCGACGGCGAGGGAGAGCACACGGGAGTCCTCGGCCGAGGGGAGCACCGGTTCGTGCAGCGCGGCGAGGCGTTCCCCGAGGCGCTCCTGGCGGCGCTTGGCGCGATGCCAGTCCATGGCGAGGTTGGAGGCGACCACCGCCGCCCAGGCGGAGATGTCCCGGGGCGCCTCCAGGCCACCGGCCGCCCGCTCCAGCAGCCGCCGGGGGGGCCTGGTGTCCCCCGGCGGGCGGGGGGGCCGGGGGGCCCCCCCCCCCGCCCGGCACCCCGCGCCCCCCCGGTGCAGGGGGCCCGGGGGGCCCACCCCCCCCCCCCCCCCCCCACCCCCCCCCCCCCGGCGCCCCCCCCCCCCCCCGGGGGGCCCCCCCCCCCCCCCCCACCCCGCCCAGCGCGAGCACCGCTCGCACCCGGCGTTCCTGGGCCGCGTCCAGCGGGTCGTCCGCCGAGCGGTCCGCCCCCCGGCCGCGGCGCGCCATTCTGCGCAGCACAGCCACCCCTCTCCTCGCCGCGTTTCCTCTACGACGTTGGGGCGGGCGGAAACGTTCGGGCGGGTCCCGGAGAACTTTCCGGCGCGGTCCGGACCGTCTCGCTCCGCTTCATCCGGCCGTCTCCCGTCAGGTGATCCCACCGTCTCCCGCACCGCGTCCGATCGTCGACTTCACGCCGCCTCCACTGTCACCATGTGTCCCATGACGTACCTCTCCAAAGGCGCCAACGCTCCTGTCCCCGCGGCTGCCTTGCGGGTCGCGGTCGGTCGCGCCGACGTTCCGGGCACGCCGACCGTGGACGCCTCCGCCCTGCTGCTCGACGCGGCCGGCCGGGTGCGGGGCGACGCCGACCTGGTGTTCCACAACCAGCCCCGGCACCCATCGGGCGCGGTCCGGCACGCGGGCCTCGGACAGGGCGCCGGACAGTCCGCCGAGTGGCTCGAACTCGACCTCCCGAACGTGGAAGCGGCCGTACAGCGCGTGGTGATCGCCGGTTCCTGCGACGGCGGGACCTTCGGGCAGGTGCCGGGGCTGTATGTGCAGACGGTGGCGCCCGACGGCACGGTGGCCGCGCACTACGCGGTGACGGACGCGGCCGAGGAGACGGCCTTCGTACTGGGCGAGTTCTACCGGCGCAACGGGGCGTGGAAGTTCCGGGCGGTGGGACAGGGGTACGCGTCGGGGCTGGCGGGGCTGGCGACGGACTTCGGGGTGGAGGTGGCGGGGGCGGACCCTGGGGCGGGGGCGGCGCCTGGGGTGGGGATGGCGTCTGTGGTGGAAGGGGGTCCTGTGGCGGCGCCGGCTCCCTTGGCACCGGCCCCACCCTCCCCTGCGGCCCCCGCCCCCGTACCGGTCGCTCCCGTCCTCAACACCGCCGTCTCCAAGACCTCGGGCCCACCGCCCGCCCCGCCGACCGTGACCGCTGTGCCCGCCGTGCCCCCCACGGGCGGCTCCCCCCTCGGCCCCGACTTCACCCCCTTCGTCCGCGGCGGCGAGGGCAACGACGTGGTCACCGTGGATGTGCCGCTGCCGCCGGGGCCGGTGATCGTGGAGGCGCGGGTCGAGGGCGAGAGCTGGCTGTGCGTCGAGACCCTGGACCGGGACAACAAGGAGGACAAGCTCGTCTTCAACGCCACCGTGCGTGATCTGCACGGCCGCGCGCTGGTCCAGCCGCCCGCCGACCGGCCGCTGCGGCTGCGGGTGAAGTACCGCGGCAAGTGGACCCTCTCCGTCCTGCCGCTCGCCGCCGCCCGCCCGCTGGGGACCCGGACCCTTGAGGGGCGCGGCCCCGATGTCCTGCTCCACACCGGCACCTCGGGCGATGTGCGGGCCCGGTTCGACGGGGGCGCCGACCGTGACGCGTGGTTCCTGATCACCGGCCACCGGATCGAGCACCTCGACGACCTCGAACGCAACGATCTGCTGGTCAACAAGACCGGCAAGCTCAAGGAGACCTTCCCGGTCCCCGACGGCCCGCATGTGCTCGTCGTCGAACGCGGTGACGGCGACTGGCGGCTCGAACCGCGCCCGCTGCCGGTCCGCGATCCCGCCAAGGGCCGCAGCACCGGCGTCTACCAGGGCCGGGGCGAGAAGACGATCACGCTGGTCAATCCCCGGCCCGGCCGCCCGGCGCTGCTGCGCTACGACTTCCCCGGCGCCGAGCGCGGCTACGACCTGGAGATGTTCAGGATCGACGAGTACGGCGACGAGACCGGGTGGCTGAACGGCCGCAACAACGGAATCCGCGGTACGGCGACGGCCTTCGCCAAGGGACAGGCCGAGATCGGCCAGCGGATCAAGCACAAGGGCGAGTGGACCCTGGAGGTGCTGCCCGAGGAGGACGCGCCGCTGTTCACCGGCCCGGTCGAGGGACAGGGCACCTCGGTGCTGCGCTACCAGGGGCCGCCCGCGCTGATGTCCCTGCGCCAGCTCTCGTACCAGAAGGACCGGTATCTGGCCGCGCACGCCGTGAACCATCCGTTCGGGAACACCGCGATCATCGCCGATCTCCAGGGCCGGCGGCGGCCCGCGCTGGGTCCGGTCTGGGTGGATCCGGGCGGCACCTGCTTCCTGCTGGTCGTCGCCGCCGACCACACCAAGTGGCGGCTGGAGCCCCAGCCGCTCAAGGCGGCGATCCCGCTCGGGCGGCGCACCCAGGGCGTCGGCTATGGAGTCGTACATCACACCGGGCCGGACACGGAGATCTCCTTCGTCTGCACCAGCGGCATCCACCATCTCTTCCAGCTGGACGAAAACCTGTTCCCCCGGCACAAAGTCACCGGATCTTCCGATCCGTACCGCATATCGGAAGGAATCCTCCAGGTCCGGGCGCTCGGCGAGTGGACGATCGAGCTGCGGGGCTGACCGGGGCGGGGCGGAGTGAACCGTCCGGTCCCCGGGCAATCGATTGGACACACCGGCCGGGGTCCCGCGCATGATGGAGGGGCCCCGGGTCCCCGTCGCCCCCGGGCACGCACACTCGGTCACGCACACGTAGTCACGCAGTCACGCAGTCACGCAGTCACGCAGTCACGCAGTCACGCAAGGGAGTCGTCGTGAGGGTCGGAATCGTCGGAGCCACCGGTCAGGTCGGCACGGTCATGCGCAGGATTCTCGCGGAGCGCGAGTTCCCGGCCGAGGAGCTGCGTCTGTTCGCCTCGGCCCGTTCGGCGGGGACGGTCCTCGACGGGGTGACGGTGGAGGACGCGGCCACGGCCGACTACACGGGCCTGGACATCGTGCTGTTCTCGGCGGGCGGCTCGACCTCCCGGGCGCTGGCCGAGAAGGTCGCCGCGCAGGGCGCCGTGGTGATCGACAACTCCTCGGCGTGGCGGCGCGACCCCGAGGTGCCGCTGGTGGTGTCCGAGGTGAACCCGCACGCCGTCGCGGACCGCCCCAAGGGCATCATCGCCAACCCGAACTGCACGACCATGGCCGCGATGCCGGTGCTCAAGCCGCTGGCCGCCGAGGCGGGCCTTGAGGCGCTGGTCGTCGCCACCTACCAGGCGGTCTCCGGTTCCGGTGTGGCCGGGGTGGACGAGCTGTTCGAGCAGATCAAGAAGGTCGGCGACGACGCGCCCAAGCTGGCCCACGACGGTTCGGCGGCCGAGTTCCCGGCGCCGAACAAGTACGTGGCGCCGATCGCGTACAACGTGCTGCCGCTGGCGGGCTCGATCGTGGACGACGGTCTGAACGAGACCGACGAGGAGCAGAAGCTGCGCCACGAGTCCCGCAAGATCCTGGAGATCCCGGGCCTGAAGGTCTCCGGCACCTGTGTGCGGGTCCCGGTGTTCTCCGGCCACTCCCTCCAGATCAACGCCCGTTTCGCCCGCCCGATCTCCCCGGAGCGCGCGGCCGAGCTGCTGGCCGACGCCCCGGGCGTGGTCCTCACCGAGGTCCCGACCCCGCTCCAGGCGGCCGGTCAGGACCCGTCGTACGTCGGCCGCATCCGCCGCGACGAGACGGTGGAGAACGGCCTGGCGCTGTTCGTCTCCAACGACAACCTCCGCAAGGGCGCCGCGCTGAACGCGGTGCAGATCGCGGAGCTGGTGGCGCGGGAGCTGACCGCCGCCCGGCAGGGCTGACGGCAGCACCCACGGCGACGCCGGCAGCGGACGGTACGGCAGGCACTACGGCAGGGGCGGTCACCGGGTCAACCGGTGACCCCCCTCACCGTGTGGTCCCCGGCCCCGACCCTGCCCCCCGCCGCGGGCGGGCGCCCCCGCGGGTCGGGCCCCCCCCGCCCCCCGGCCCGCCGGGGCC
>NZ_JBHYUG010000014.1:37665-42571 GCF_042749375.1 Streptomyces sp. NPDC059477
CGCCCCCGCGCCGTGGGGCGCCCCCCCCCCCGCGCCCCCCCCCCCCCCCCCCTTCTCCGTGTCGTCCCCGGCCGCTTCCGTGCCCCCGGCCGCTCGCGTCTCCCCCGGCGCTTCCGTCCCCCCGGCCACGACTCCCCGCCTGTCCCGGGCCGCCCGCCCCGCCCACGCCACCGCCGGGAGCGCCAGCAGCGCCGCCGCGCCGCCCAGCAGCAGCACGCCGGACGGGTCCGGGCCGTCCACCACCCGGCCGCCGCCGAAGGCGCCCAGCGCTATGGCGGTGTTGAACACCCCGGCGAACAGCCCCGACGCCGCTTCCCGGGCGTGGGGCGCGGCGGCCGTCAGCCAGTGCTGGGCGGAGACCGAGACACCGCCGTACGCCAGCCCCCAGACGATCAGCAGGGCGGCGGACCCGGCGGCCGTGCCGTCGGCCGGGACCAGCAGGACGACGGCGGTGCCGATGACGGCGGCGAGCAGCAGCAGGGCCCGGCTCGGGGCGCGGGCGGCCCGCGTGCCGACGGCGAAGTTCCCGGCGACGCCCGCGAGCCCGTAGCCGAGCAGCAGCACGCTGATCTCCCCCGCGCCGGTGCCGGGGATCCGCTCCAGCACCGGGCGGATGTAGGTGTACGCGGCGAAGTGGCCGGTGATCAGCAGCGCGACGGCGAGCATCCCGCGCCGGATCGCGGGGGCGCGCAGCAGCGCGGCGACGGTGGCGAACCGTATCGGGCGTTCGGCGGGCAGCGGCGGCAGGGCTCGGGCCAGCAGCGCGGCCACGGCGAGGGCGAGCACGGCCAGCGCGGCGAACGCCCACCGCCAGCCCGCCAGGGCGCCCAGAAAGGTGCCCGCGGGCACCCCGAGCACGGACGCCACCGCGATCCCGCTGAAGATCACGGCGGTGGCCCGGCCGACCGCGGCCGACGGCACGATCCGTACGGCGAGCCCGGCGGCCACCGCCCACACCCCGCCGATGCACACCCCGACGAGCGCGCGGGCGATCAGCAGGACGGTGAAGTTCCAGGCGAGCGCGCACAGCAGATCGGCGGCGGCGAGCAGGAGCAGCAGCACGCACAGTACGGTCCGCCGGTCCGCGCCACGCACGGCGACCGGCAGCAGCGGGGCGGCGAGCGCGGCGACCAGACCGGGCAGGGTGAGGGCCAGACCGGCGGTCCCGGCGGACACCCCCAGGTCGGTGCCGAGCGAGGTGAGCAGTCCGACGGGCAGCATCTCGGCGGTGACCACGGAGAAGGTGGCGGCGGCGAGAGCGAGGACGGCGGCGCGAGGGCGGGCGGCGAGGGGGGTGGCGGCGGGTTCCGGGGCGGTGGCCGCGGGAGTCGTGGACGACATGCCTCCACGATTCGGCGTGATCGCGCCGGGAACAACGGAGATTTCCCTCTCCTTGCCCGCGCGGGGCGCATCGGTCGGGCCGGGGAGGTGCGCGGGTGACCGGGAGGGACGTGGGTGAACGGGAGTGTTCCGTGGTGCGGCCCGCCCGCGGTACCCGCATCCCCTACCGGATATCGGTACCGCGCCCCGTGGCCGTACCACCCGCTACGGCGGCCGTACCACCCCCGCTCCCCCGCTACGGCCGCCGTACCTCGTACAGGTAGCACCCGTACTCCACCGCCCGCACATGGACGAGCGCCACCTCCGGGTCCTCGAACGCCTCCTCGAACGCCTCGTCGAACGCCGCCGGGGTGGCGTCCTCGTGGTCGGGGGCGATCAGGCGTCCGCCGAGGATGCGTCCGGCGGCCGAGTAGCGGCGCACGACCCGGTGGGAGTTGGTGAACGCCGGGCCGTCGCGGTCGGGTCCCGCGCAGTCCTCGGCGTGGATGAACACCGGGCCCTGTTCGTCGTAGGCGCCGGGGTGGGCGCCGGTGCCCGCGGCCCAGCGGCGCAGCGGGGCGTAGGCGACCAGGGCGATCAGCTCGCCGGGGCGGCTGCGGCGCAGACAGCAGCGCAGCGGGGCGCCGCCCTGCTCGTCGCGGACGGGGGTCAGGGGGTGTCCGGCGTCGTCGGTGGCGCGCAGTTCTTTCAGGACGGTGGGCTCGATCGGGCGGGCCGTGAAGGTCGTCGTCATGCTCCCAGCGTCACCCTGCCGGGACCCGGTTACCGGCGGGTTTTGGACATCGCGTTCGACGCGGGTGACATGGAAGGATGGCACGAACGACACAAAACGAGGAGATGACCGCGTGCCTGGCACAAACCTGACTCGCGAAGAGGCGCAGCAGCGCGCGAAGCTGCTCACCGTCGGCTCTTACGAGATCGAGCTCGACCTTTCCGGCGCGCAGGATGGGGGTTCCGCCGGCTCCGGTGAGTCCGGGAGCGGGGGCGGCACCTACCGGTCGGTCACCACCGTGCGCTTCGACGTCGCCGAGGCCGGGGCGGAGTCCTTCATCGACCTGGTGGCCCCGGCGGTCCACGAGGTCACGCTGAACGGCGACGCGCTCGATGCGGACGAGGTCTTCAAGGACTCGCGGATCGCGCTGGCGGGGCTGCACGCGGGCCCGAATGTGCTGCGGGTGGTCGCGGACTGCGCGTACACCAATACCGGCGAGGGGCTGCACCGCTTCGTCGACCCGGTGGACGACCAGGCGTACCTCTACACCCAGTTCGAGGTGCCGGACGCCCGCCGGGTGTTCGCGTCCTTCGAGCAGCCGGACCTGAAGGCGACCTTCCAGTTCACCGTGAAGGCGCCGAGCGGCTGGACCGTCATCTCCAACTCGCCGACGCCCGAGCCGCAGGACGATGTCTGGGTCTTCGAGCCGACGCCGCGGATCTCGTCGTACATCACCGCGCTGATCGTTGGCCCGTACCACTCCGTGCACAGCGTGTACGAGAAGGACGGGCAGTCGGTGCCGCTGGGCATCTACTGCCGGCCGTCGCTGGCCGAGCACCTGGACTCGGACGCGATCTTCGAGGTCACCCGGCAGGGCTTCGACTGGTTCCAGGAGAAGTTCGACTACGCGTACCCGTTCAAGAAGTACGACCAGCTGTTCGTGCCGGAGTTCAACGCGGGCGCGATGGAGAACGCGGGCGCGGTGACCATCCGCGACCAGTACGTGTTCCGGTCGAAGGTGACGGACGCGGCGTACGAGATGCGTGCCGAGACGATCCTGCACGAGCTGGCCCACATGTGGTTCGGCGACCTGGTCACCATGGAGTGGTGGAACGACCTGTGGCTGAACGAGTCGTTCGCCACGTACACCTCCATCGCCTGCCAGGCGTACGCGCCCGGCTCGCGCTGGCCACACGCGTGGACGTCGTTCGCGAACTCCATGAAGACCTGGGCGTACCGGCAGGACCAGCTGCCCTCCACGCACCCGATCATGGCCGAGATCGGTGACCTGGACGACGTCCTGGTCAACTTCGACGGCATCACCTACGCCAAGGGCGCCTCGGTGCTCAAGCAGCTCGTGGCGTACGTCGGCATGGACGCGTTCTTCAGCGGTGTCCAGGCGTACTTCAAGCGTCACGCCTACGGCAACACCCGGCTGTCGGACCTGCTGGGCGCGCTGGAGGAGACCTCGGGGCGTGACTTGAGCACCTGGTCGAGGCTGTGGCTCCAGACCGCCGGGATCAACGTCCTGCGCCCGGCGATCGAGACGGACGCGGACGGGGTGATCACCTCCTTCGCGGTGCGCCAGGAGGCCCCGGCGCTCCCGGCCGGCGCCAAGGGCGAGCCGGTGCTGCGCCCGCACCGGATCGCGGTCGGCCTGTACGACCGTGACGAGGCGAGCGGCAAGCTGGTGCGCGTGGAGCGCGTCGAGCTGGATGTCGACGGCGAGCTGACGGCCGTACCGGAGCTGACCGGAAAGCGGCGCCCGGCGGTGATCCTGCTCAACGACGACGACCTGTCGTACGCCAAGGTCCGCCTGGACGAGCAGTCGCTGGCCTACGTCACCGAGCACCTGGGCGACTTCGCGGACTCGCTGCCGCGCGCGCTGTCCTGGGCGTCGGCGTGGGACATGACCCGGGACGCCGAGCTGGCCGCCCGCGACTATCTGTCGCTGGTGCTGTCCGGGATCGGCAAGGAGTCCGACATCGGGGTGGTGCAGTCGCTCCAGCGGCAGGTGAAGCTGGCGATCGACCTGTACGCCGACCCGGCCGCGCGCGAGGCGCTGCTGACCCGCTGGACCGACGCCACGCTCGCGCATCTGCGGGCGGCGGAGGCGGGCGGTGACCACCAGCTGGCCTGGGCGCGGGCGTTCGCGGGCACCGCGCGCACCCCGGAGCAGCTGGATCTGCTGGAGGCCCTGCTGGAGGGCACCCGGACGATCGAGGGCCTGGCGGTGGACACCGAGCTGCGCTGGGCGTTCGTGCAGCGGCTCGCGGCGGTCGGGCGCTACCAGGAGACGGAGATCGCCGGCGAGTACCAGCGGGACCGCACCGCCGCCGGTGAGCGCCACGCGGCCATCGCGCGCGCCGCGCGTCCCACGCCGGAGGCCAAGGCGGAGGCGTGGGCGTCGGTCGTGGAGTCCGACAAGCTCCCGAACGCCGTGCAGGAGGCGGTGATCGTCGGCTTCGTGCAGACCGACCAGCGCGAGCTGCTGGCGCCGTACACCGAGAAGTACTTCGAGGTGCTCAAGGGGGTGTGGGACTCCCGCTCCCACGAGATGGCCCAGCAGATCGCCGTCGGCCTCTACCCGGCGGTGCAGGTGGCCCAGGCGACCCTGGACACCACGGACGCCTGGCTGGCACGCGCCGAGCCGAACGCCGCGCTGCGGCGACTGGTGTCGGAGTCCCGGGCGGGCGTGGAGCGGGCCCTGCGGGCGCAGGCGGCGGACGGAGCGGCGCGCTAGCCGCGCGGCGGACCGGGTGAGGGGGGGGGGGGCCCGGGGGCGCCCCCCCCCCCCCCCCCCGGGGGGGGGCGCCCCCCCCCCCCCCCCCCCCCCCCCCCCCCCCCCCCGTC
>NZ_JBHYUG010000014.1:42581-57663 GCF_042749375.1 Streptomyces sp. NPDC059477
GGGGGGGGGGGGGGGGGGGGGGGGGGGGGGGGGGCGGCGGGCGGGCGCGGGGGGGGGCGGGGGGGGGGGGGGGGGGCGGGGGGGGGCCCCCCCCCCCCTCGCCGTACCTGGGGCCTGGCAATCGCCCCGTCCCCTTCCCCGCCCAAGGCCCGGATGGTCTAGCGGGCGTCGCGACCTTGCCGGGGCGAGGGGCCGGGTGGCCGGGCGAACGGGCGTCGCGAGCTTGCCAGGGGCAGCGGGACCGGTGGCCGGGCGATCGTCGGGGCTTCGCCCGGCTCAGGTGTCGTGGGTGCAGAGTCTGTGGGCGATGTCCGTCATCGTGTCGACGTGCAGGCCCGTCTGGGCCGGGATGGGGATCCAGCGGGGCGTGTACGTCTTGTCCAGTTCCTGGCACCATTCGCGGACCAGGTCGGCGAGGGCGTCGGCGGTGGTGGGGGCGGTGGGGAGCAGGGCGCGGCGCATCATGGCGGCGGCGCGCAGGGGGATGCGGCGGGCGGCGATGCCGAGGGTGGCGAAGTGGCCGCGGGAGCCGGTGCGTTCCTCGGCGGTCCAGGTGGCGGCGACGGACGGGGCGACCTCGGCCAGTTCGAGGGCGGCGTCGCGCAGCGGGGCCAGTTCGGCGGGGACGCGGGTCGCGGCGCGGGCGGCGAGTACGGCGGTCAGCTCACGGGTGCGGCCCACCAGCAGTTCGCCGATGCGCTCGACCTCGCGGTGCGGGTCGGCGGCGGGGCGGGCGTCGGCGACGGCGGGCACGGCCCAGGCCGGTGCCTCGACGAGGGTGGTCAGGGTGCCGTAGCGGCGCGGGTAGAGCCAGGTGCTCTCGGCGGTGAAGCCGCTCGGGTCGCGCTCGCCGCCGTCCCGGTCGCCGGGGCGGATCAGGATGCCGGGGCGGTCGGGCAGCCAGTCGGGGCCGTCGCACGGGTGGTCGTCCAGCGGGACGCCGAGCCGGGCGGCCGTGGCGCGGAAGGCGCGGGCGGCGCCGGGCACCTGGCGGGTCATCATGGCGAAGGCGCCGCCGAACTCGATGCCGTGCAGGGTGAACTGGGCCACCGGCCGCAGTTCGTCCAGGAGCCGGACCAGGGTCGTCGACTCCGGCATCGGCGGCCGGTCCGCGCCCGGCGCGGGCAGCGACTCGGGCTGGCGGGCGAACGCGGGCCGGTAGAAACGCAGATGGCACTCCTGGAGCGAGGGCGCGGGCTCCTCGGGGACCCAGCCGTGCGCGAGCCGGGCGCCGTCGGGGTCGAGACAGAGCAGGAAGTGCCAGGTGCAGCCGAGCCGGTCGAGGGTGCGCGGGCGGCGGGCGAGGATCCCGGCGAGCCGCAGCGCGGAGGCACCGCCGACGGGTTCGTTGGCATGCGCGCCGGCCACAGTGAGGATGTGCCGCTCACCATGGCCGGCCGACAGCAGCCACAACGGGCGCCCGGCGCGGCTCTCGCCGACGGCCCGCAGCCGTAGGGTGCCGGGCGCCGCGAGGGCCAGCGCGCGGGCCCGCCGCTCCAGTTCACCGACGGCCGGATAACCCGGATGGCACGTTGTCCGCACGCTGGTACCCCGCTCAGGCGCCTTGGGAGTTGCTGTCTCCGGTGGTCTCCTTCTTGTCCAGCGGGCGAATCACGATCTTCTCGGCCATGCGGCTCTCCTCCCGTTCAACTCGCCAACCTCGCAAGGGATTTGACTGAATTGAAGCCCCCTCGGGGAGCTTCTTGCCAACTGTCGTGCGAGTGAACAAGAGTGTCAAGGGTGCGGATTCGAGTCGGATGTCGCAGTTGGAGGCGTACTTGGTCGTCGGCACGGTGAGGCCGCGTTCGACGGTCGGTTTTATTGAGCGTTCCTTTGCCCGCCCTTGCTGTTCATTGGTCCGTGGCGGATTTCCTACGGAGGTGACCGCGTGAGCGCGGATGTGTCGTCCCTGCGCCGGCCCCGGGTCAAGCCCGAGCACCGGGCCTACCGGACCGTCGACGGCCATGTGCGCATCGGCAGCGTCGTGTACGGCATCGGCGCGGAGATCGCCGACCCGCACGGCTGGGTGTGGCTGCTGGTCGAGGCGATGGACGGCTCCCGGGATCCGGCGGCGGTCATCGCGTGCGTACGGGCCGGGCATCCGGCGGTGGCCGGTGCGGACGTCCGGCAGGCGATGGCCGATCTGCTGGCGGCCGGTTTCGTGGAGGACGCGGCGGCGCCGGTGCCGGTGCCGGACCGGGAACGGGAGCGCTACAGCCGGGGCGTGCCCCTGCTGCGCTGGATGGATCTGGGCCCGCGTGCCAGCGCCTGGGAGGCGCAGTTGCTGCTGCGCCGGGCGCGCGTCCTGCTCCTGGGCATCGGCGGCACCGGCGGCTACGCGGCCCAGTCCCTGGTCGCGTCCGGCGTCGGCCATCTGCACTGCGTCGACCCGGACGTGGTGGAGCTCTCCAACCTCAACCGCCAGCCCCTCTACCGCGAGTCCGACATCGGCCACCCCAAGGTCGACGCGGCCCTGCGGACCCTGCGCGCCCTGAACTCGGACGTGACGGTCACCGGGGAGCGCAGGGAGGCGCGGGGGATGGGGGATCTGGCGGATCTGGTGAGCGGGGGGAGGCGGGCGGGGGGTGACTCCCCCGTCGATGGCGTCTCCGGGGACGGCGTCTCCGGCGATGGCGTCTCCGGCGACGGCATCACCGCCGAGGGTGTCACCGGCGATGGCGTCACCGGCCACGGCATCACCGCCGAGGGTGTCACCGCCGATGACGTCTCCGCGACCGGCGACACCGGGGCCCCCGGCGACTGCCCGCCCACCCGCCCCGTCTACGACCTCCTCGTCCTCGCCGCCGACCGCCCGCTGGATCTGCGGCGCTGGGCGAACCGGGTGTGTCTGGCGGCCGGGCTGCCGTGGGTGGACGCCGGGTACCGGGGGCCGCTGGTCACGGCCGGGGTGTACGTACCGGGGCGCGGGGCCTGCTGGGAGTGTCTGCGGGCCGGGGAGGCGGACCGGCGGGAGTTGCGGCTGGCGCCGGGGCAGGACGAGGACGTGGCCTCGCCCCGGCTGCCGTGGAACCCGGCGAGCGCGGTGACGGCCGGGCTGTCCGGCGGGCTGCTCGCGCACGCGGCGCTGTCGCTGCTGACCGGGGTGCCCGCGCTGGAGCCGGGGGTCCGCTTCGGGGTGAACCTGATGGTGCCCGGGGACCGGGTGCTGCAACGCTTTCCGCGCCGCACGGACTGCCCGGCCTGCGGCGACGCACCACGGTGAGCCGGGTACGGCTGCATGAGCTGGCGGCCCGCCCGGACGGCACGGAATGGATCGTCGGCCGCCCGGCCACCGGCACGTTCGTGGCCGTCCCGGAGGCCGGGAAACGGGCACTCGATCTGCTGGGCGAGGGACTGAGCACCGGGGAGGCCGCGCGGCGTCTTGAGGAGGAGACCGGGCACGACCTGGATGTCGCGGACTTCGTGGACGCGCTGGTGGAGCTGGGGTTCGTGGCGGAGGTCGACGGCCGCGCGGTGCCGTTGCCGGACCCGCCGAAGCCGACGCTGCCCCGGATCCGGCCGGCGCATGTCCGCTGGACGCTGAGTCCGCTGCTGCCGGTGCTGATCGTCCTGCTGATCGTCACCGCGCTGATCGCCCGCCCGGAGGGGGTCGCCCTCTCCTACCGGACCCTGCTGTGGAGCGAGCACGGCAGCCTGGTCCTGGCCTTCGGCGCGGCGAGCGGCTGGGCGCTGCTGCTCCTGCACGAGCTGGCCCACCTGGTGACCGCGCGGGCGACCGGCGTACCGGCCCGGATGCGGCTGGGCACCCGGTTGCAGTTCCTGGTGATGCAGACCGACATCAGCGGGATCGAACTGGCGCCCGGACGGCACCGTATGACCGCCTATCTCGCGGGCATCGGGGTCAATCTGGCCGCCGCGTCGGCCGCCGCGCTGGCGGCGGGGGCGGCGGAGGGCACCGCGCGGCGGATGCTGGCCGCGCTCACCGTGCTGGCGCTGCTGCCGCTGCCGTTCCAGCTGATGGTGTTCATGCGGACGGATCTGTACTTCGTCCTCCAGGACCTCACCCGCTGCCGCGATCTGTACGGCGACGGCCGCGCGTACGCCCGTTACGCGGCGAGGCGGCTGCTGGCCCGTCCGGGCGCCGATCCGAGCCGCACGCTGCCCGCCCACGAGCGGCGCGCGGTACGTCTGTACAGCGTGGTCCTCGTCCTGGGCACGGCCCTGTGTCTCGCCTTCCTGGCGGCGGTGACCCTGCCCGCCGACATCGCGCTGCTGACCCGGGCCGCGAGGACCCTGACGGCCCGCGACCGCTCCCTCGGCGCCCGGCTGGACGCGGCGGCCGTACTGATCACGCTGGGCGGCATCCATGTGCTGTGGGCCCGGACGTGGTGGCGGAGACGGCGGGAGAGAAGGCGGGGGTGAGGGCTCGCGGGCACGCTTGGCGCGGGGCGCGCGTTTGGCGGGGCGAGCCCGGCGGGGCGCTTCCGGCGAGGGCGGGGGCGGAGGCGCTTCCGGCGAGGGCTCTTCCGGCGGGGGGCCGGAAGAGTCAGACGCCGGCCTTCGTCGTCGGCTTGCCGGACGGGGCGTGGACGCGGTGCTCCGGGGCGGAGCGGTCCAGGACCATCACCAGGCCGGCGATGACGCCGAACAGCACGAGCGGGGCGAACACGAACCAGCCCAGCGTCTCGATGACGCTCAGGCCCTGGCCGGGGTCGTCACCGTCGTCGCGGGTCAGCGCGAGCGCGGGGGACGACATGAGCAGCATCATCAGCGTCGTGCCGGCCGCCAGGGTGCCGGCGCGCAGGGCGTTCTTCTTGTCCACGGGGCCCAACGTACCCAACGCCGGGTCCCGACGCGCGTCCGGGGTGCCGTAAAGGACGGGCCTCGGGGGGTATGGGGCCGGGCACCCGGTCAGGCACCCGGTGCGTGACCCCGCATCACCCCCAGCAGCTCGTGCAGCCGCCGCGAGGCCGCCAGGTCCTCCAGGGTCACCGGCTTCCCGTCGGCGTCGGCGATGGGAAGCCGCCAGTTCGGGTACTGGTCCCAGGTGCCCGGGAGGTTCTGGGGGCGGCGGTCGCCGACCGTGTCGGGGAGCCAGACGCCGATCAGCCGGGCGGGGGTGCGCAGCAGGAAGCGGTGGACGGCCTGGATCCCGGCCTCCTCCTCGGACGGGCCGTGGCCGCCGCCGGTGCTGTCGAGGAGCCCGAGGCGGGCCAGCAGCGCCAGCCACTCGCCGGTGTCGGCGGCGGCCTCGGCCCGCTCGACGGACAGCGGGCGGGTGAGCAGGCCGAGCCGGTCGCGGAGTGCGACGTGGTCGCCGGCCAGCCGGGACGCCGTAGGGGGGAGGTCGTGGGTGGTGGCGGTGGCCAGGCAGTCCGCGCGCCAGCGGTCCGGCGGCAACGGGCTGCCGTCGCCCTCCCAGTCCCGCTCGAACCACAGCACCGACGTCCCCAGCACCCCCCGCTCGCGCAGCGCCTCCCGCACCCCCGGCTCGACGGTCCCCAGGTCCTCCCCGATCACCACCGCCCCGGCCCGGGACGCCTCCAGCACCAGGACGGCGAGCATGGCCTCGGCGTCGTAATGGACGTACGTGCCTTCCGTGGGCGGCAGCCCCTGCGGCACCCACCAGAGCCGGAACAGGCCCATGACGTGGTCGATGCGCAGGGCGCCGGCGTAGCGGAAGAGGCCGCGCAGCAGCTCCCGGAAGGGCGCGTAGCCGGACGCGGCGAGGCGGTCGGGCCGCCAGGGCGGCAGGCCCCAGTCCTGGCCCCGGGCGTTGAACGCGTCGGGCGGGGCGCCGACCGACATCCCGGCGGCGAAGTACTCCTGCTGCGCCCAGGCGTCGGCGCCCCGCGGGTGGACGCCCACGGCGAGGTCGTGCACGATCCCGAGCGGCATCCCGGCCTCGCGGGCGGTGCGCTGGGCGGCGGTCAGCTGGCTGTCGGTGAGCCAGGCCAGCCGGCAGTGCAGATCGACCCGGTCCATCAGCTCGGCGCGGGCGCGCGCGGTCCGCGGTGAGCGCGGGTCGCGCAGCGGCTCGGGCCAGCTGTGCCAGTCGGGGCCGTGCACCTCGGCGAGCGCGTTCCAGGTGGCGTGGTCCTCCAGGGCCCGGCCCTGCGCGGCGAGGAAGTCGCAGTAGGCGGCCCGGCGGCCGGGGCCCGGCTCGACGGCGGCCAGCGCCTCCAGCGCGGCCCGCTTCAGCTCCCACACCGCGTCCCGGTCGATCAGCGCGCCCTTGTCCAGCACGGCCTCGCGCAGCCGCCCGCCGCGCTCCCGCAGCTCACGCACCCGCTCGTCGGCGTACGCGTACTCCGACACGTCCTCGATCCGCAGATGCACCGGGTCGGGGAACCGGCGGGAGGAGGGGCGGTACGGGGACGGGTCGGTGGGGTGGCCGGGCACGCCCGCGTGCAGCGGGTTGACCTGGAGGAATCCGGCGCCGAGCGAGCGCCCCGCCCAGTCGGCGAGTTCCGTCAGATCGCCGAGGTCGCCCATGCCCCAGGAGCGCCGGGAGAGCAGCGAGTAGAGCTGGACGAGCAGACCGTACGAGCGTCCCGGCGGCGTGGGCAGGCGGGGCGGCGCGACGATCAGGTGGGCCTCGGCGGTGCGGCCGTCGGGGGCGGTGGCGGTCAGCCGGTGGACGCCGGGCGGGAGGCCGGCGGCACAGGTGCGGGGCTCGCCCCGCTCGGTCACGACCTGTACCCGGGTGCCGGCGGGCAGCGCGTCCAGTGCCGCCGGGGCGGCCTCGCCCCAGCCGACGACGGTCGGCGGCAGCAGTCGTTCCCCGAGCGCGCGGCGACGGTCGGCGAGGGCGTCGCGGACGGCCTGCGGGGTGCCGGTGTCCACGCCGAGGGCGGCGAGGGCCCGGGTGATCGCGGTGACGGTGGCGGCGACCGTGCGGTCCGGTGCGGGGCGGTAGGAGGTGGCGACGCCATGGAGTGCGGCGAGGTGGATCAGGTCCTCGTCCGGGGTCCCGGCCGGGCGGGGTGCGTTCATCTACGGCCTCGTGGTGTCGGCGTCCGGGGCGGCGAGCGGCGGCTCGCTGGTGAGGGGCTCGGCGTCGGGCAGCGGGGGTTCGCTGGTCAGCGGGGTCTGCGCGCAGGCGGTCTCGGCGCCGAACGCGCAGGACGGTCCGTCGCCGGGGCCGGGGAGCGGGCCGGGCGGGTCGTCCGGGCGTGCGGAGAGCGCCGAGAGGAGGAGGTGTGCCGATGCGGCCACGGAGGGGCTCCTTGTTCGGATACGGCGAATACGGCGAAGGGAGGAAATGGCAGAGATGGCGGAGATGGCGAGCTGGTCATCGGTACAGATACGGACTGCATACGGAATCAGCCCTACCCAGCGGCGGAGGACGCAGACGTATTTCCTGCCGGGGGCGGTCGGATGTGCGAATTCCACGGCAGCTATGTACTCAGTACATATACTCGGTGCATACTGCTGCCCATGAGCACCCGCCACATCCTGCTCGGCCTGCTCGCCGCGGGGCCCCGGCATGGGTACGACCTCAAGCGGCGGCACGACGAGCGTTTCCCGCAGGCCCGCCCGCTGGCCTACGGGCAGGTGTACCAAACCCTCCAGCGCCTGGTCCGGGACGGTCTCGCGGAGGTCGACGGCACGGAAGCCGACGGCGGCCCCGAGCGCACCCGGTACCGCGCCACCGAGGACGGCCGGCGCGAGCTGGAGCAGTGGGCGGCCGAGATCGCGCCGCCCGCGCCGTTCGTCGCCAACGAGATCTTCGCCAAGGTCGTCGTCTCGATCCTCGTCTCCGGCGACCCGGCCGCGTATCTGCGTGAGCAGCGCGCGGCGCACCTGGCCCGGATGCGGGAGCTGACGGCCGTGAAGACCGCCCCGGACGCCGGACTGCCCACGGTCCTGTCGGCCGACTACGCCCTGACCCACCTGGACGCCGATCTGCGCTGGATGACCACCACCGCGGCCCGGCTGACGTCCCTGACCGCGGAGGTAGACCCCGCATGAGTACGACTGTTTCGGCCGCGCCGGTCCTGGCCGCGCGCGGGCTGGTCAAGACGCACGGAACCACCCGTGCGCTGCGCGGCGCCTCGGTGGAGCTGGGGGCGGGCGAGATCCTCGCCGTCACCGGCGCGAGCGGCAGCGGCAAATCCACGCTGCTGCACTGTCTGGCCGGGATCGTCCGGCCGGACGAGGGGGAGGTCACGTACGGCGGTGAGCGCGTCGACCGGCTGCCGGAGCCGCGGCTGAGCGAGCTGCGGCGCACGGAGTTCGGGGTGGTGTTCCAGTTCGGGCAGCTGATCCCGGAGCTGACCGCGCTCGACAATGTGGCGCTGCCGCTGCTGCTGGCCGGACAGGGCCGGGCGCGGGCCCGGCGGGCGGCGGACGAGTGGCTGGAGCGGTTCGGGGTGCGCGGGCAGGGGGAACTGCGGCCCGGCGAGCTGAGCGGCGGGCAGGCGCAGCAGGTGGCGATGGCACGGGCGCTGGTGACCGGCCCGGCGGTGGTGTTCGCGGACGAGCCGACCGGCGCGCTGGACTCGCTCGCCGGGGAACGGACGATGACGGCGCTGGTGCACACCGCCCGCGAGACGGGCAGCGCGGTCGTGCTGATCACGCACGACGCGCGGGTGGCGGCGTACGCGGACCGCGAGATCGCGCTGCACGACGGCGCGGTCATGGCCGGGAACGTGGCGGTGACCCGATGAGGGCGGCGGCGACCGTACGGGTGGATCTGCGGCTGGCGTGGAGCTTGCTGCGGGGTTCCGACCGGCGGGAATGGTGGCGGATCACGCTCACCGGGATCGGCGCGGCGCTGGCGACCGGCTTCGCGCTGGCGGCGGTGACACTGGCCTCGCTGAAGGGGCAGTACGACATCGGCGTGGCGCACGGCCTGCTGGATCAGCCCGGCGAGCGGGCGGGGGTGGTGCTCGCGCTGGTGCTGCTGCTGATCCCGGTGCTGGGGTTCCTCGGGCAGTGCGCGCGGATCGGGGCGGTGCACCGCGACCGGCGGCTGGCGGGGCTGCGGCTGGCGGGCGGCTCACCGTGGCAGGTGCGGCGGATAGCGGGGTACGAGACGGGGCTGGCGTGTCTCGCGGGCTCGGCGGTGGCGGCGGTGTTCTCGGTGCTGCTGCTGATGACCCGCTGGCAGCGCCCGGCGGCCACGGCCTGGCTCGGGATCGCGCTGGTGGCGGTGGCGGTGCCGGTGGTGGGGGCGCTGGTGAGCGTGCTGGCGTTGCGCCGGGTGCTGGCCTCGCCGCTGGGCTGGGTCCGCCGGGTGCGGGCCCCGCACGGGCGGACCTCGGGGCTCGTGGTGGCGGGGGCCGTGGTGGGGGTGCCGGTGGCGCTGGTGGCGGCCACGATGTGGGCCGACCCGCGCAACCCGTTTCCGCTGGCGTCGGCGGGGGTGTGGTTCGCCGTGCTGTTCACCGGGGCGGGCGCGGTCGGGCTGTCGGGCGTCTCGGCGCTGCTCACCGGACGCCGGCTGGCCGCGCGGACCGGCCGCGCGGAGGTGCTGATCGCGGCGGAGCGGCTGCGGGCCGACCCGTGGGCGGCGGCCCGCACCCATGCGGCGGTGCTGCTGGTGACGGTGCTGGGGACGGGGTACGTGGGGGTACGGGCGGCGTTGCTGACGGAGCTGGAATCGTCCGCGCACCGCGGTGAATCCCTCGCCTTCTACACGACGGGACTGGATCTCACCGCCGCCGCCATCGCCGTGGGCCTGCTGATCACGCTGGGCGCGCTGGCCGTGGGCGCCGCCGAGTCCCTCGCCACCCGGCGCCGGGGGCTGGCCGCGCAGTCCGCCGCCGGGGTGCCGCGTGCGGTACTGGGCCGCGCCCTGCTCCTGGAGACGGCGCTCCCGCTGGCGCCGGCCGTGCTGCTGGCGGGGGCGGGCGGACTGGCCATCGGCCTCTGGTACAGCGCCCTGACGGGCCACGGCTGGTCCATCCCCTGGATGTCCCTGCTGGTCCCGGCCGGGGTGTACGCGACGTGCCTGCTGGCCTCGGCAACGTCCTTGCCGCTGCTGGGGCGGGCGGTGGGGGTGGGGGAGCTGCGGTATGGGTGAGGGTGGGGACGTAGGTGGGAGGCAGGGGACGTAGGTGGGAGGGGCTCCGGTTTCGGGGGGGGTGGTGAACGGGGCTGGGGTGGGCGCCGGGTTCTCTTGGGGGCTCGGCGGCGTCGGGGGGCGTCTTCGTCTTCGGGGTCGGCATGGCGGGCGGGGGCGTCTCCGCCCGGCTCCCGGCGGGCGTCTGCGCGCCTGCCGAAGGTCCGGCGCGGGACGCCGCCGCCCCTCACACAGCCCCCATGACGGGGCGCGTCCGCGTCCCGGGGCCTGATGGACAGGCGCCCGCGGACGGGCGGCCCGGCGCCCCGATGAACGGGTGGACGGGTGGCCCGGCGGCCCCACGGACGGCGTACGCCTCTCAAACGGCGTACGCCTCTCAAGTGGCCCGGAGGAGCGGGGCGGGCCGCGTCTCAGGTGGCCGAAGGAGCCCGCGCGGCCCCGCGGAAGGGGGCGGGCGCCTCTCCGGGGCCCGGAGGGCCAGGGTGTCACCCACCCGGGGTCGGCGCCGCCCGCCCGCAGGGACTGCGTCCTGCGGCGGTGCACAGGCACGCCAAACCCGTGCCCGGCGGCAGGTGCCGGGGCCGGCCGTGTCGCCGGGGCAGCGGCCCCGCAGGGACCGGGGTGGACGGGGGTCTCCCCGGTCCACCCCGGTCCGCGCGGGGCAATGCGAAGGCCCGGATCGTCAGGCGGAAATGCCGTCGATCCGGGCCAGGGCGTCGTCCGCGCCGTATGGCTGCAAGTACGGCAGCCAGCGCGGATCCCTATGGCCGGTGCCGATGATGCGCCAGGCCAGGCCGGTGGGTGGGGCGGGTTTATGGCGCAACCGCCAGCCGATCTCACCGAGGTGACGGTCGGCTTTGACATGGTTGCAGCGGCGGCAGGACGCCACCACGTTGTCCCAGACGTGTTTGCCCCCGCGCGAGCGCGGGATGACGTGGTCGACGCTGGTTGCGACGCCACCGCAGTACATGCACCGGCCCCCGTCGCGCGCGAAGAGCGCCCGGCGGGTCAGAGGAACGGGCCCCCGATAGGGAACCCGGACGAATCGCTTGAGCCGGACCACGCTGGGTGCGGGGACTGTGACGGTCGCGCTGTGCAGAAAGGCACCGGACTCCTCAAGGCATATGGCCTTGTTCTCCAGGACGAGAATGAGTGCGCGGCGCAGCGGTACGACGCCAAGGGGCTCGTACGACGCGTTGAGGACCAGGACATGCGGCACGGATGCCTCCTTGTACGCCGGCGGCGCGTGGCTCGCGCCGGGACGATCTGTCAACAGTCTCCCCTCATGCCTGGTGGAAGCGCCACCATGTCCTGGTAACGGGCTGGGAGTGTTTTCGACCACACCTGGAATCGTCCCCAGGATCAGCGGCCGTTCATCCCACCAGTTCATGCCGGGGCGCGCGCGGTGCGCACCCCGGCTGGGTCGAACATCACGACGATTGCCACGCGATGCCCCGATAGTGTGGTGGTTCCGCCGCTCCAGTGACCTTTCCGTGACCTTGGACGCCCGGAACGGACCCGGACACCGGGACCGAACCCCCGGACGCCTGCGAACGGACCTCGGATGATGCCCGGGGGCGGCGGACCGCTGCTCCAGGAGGTACCCGCTGTGTCGTCCCCGCCCGATCTCCATGCCCCCGTGCTGCTGGCCGCGTCGCCGTCGCCCACGCCGTCCGAGCCACCGGCCGCTCCGGCGATGCCGACGCTCCAGGACGCCCACGAGAGCGCGACGAACGCGGCGAGCTGGATCGAGCAGAACTGGTCGACCTGGCTCGCCATCGGGCTGCGGGTGCTGCTGATCATCGTGATCGCGGTGGTGCTGCGGGTGATGGTGCGGCGGGCGATCACCAAGCTGATAGACCGGATGACGCGGACCGTGGACGCGGTGGACGGCACCACGATCGGCGGGCTGCTGGTGAATGTGGAGCGCCGCCGCCAGCGCTCGCAGGCGATCGGCTCGGTACTGCGCTCGGTGGCGAGCTTCCTGATCCTCGGCACGGCCGCCCTGATGATCCTCTCGACCTTCCAGATCAATCTGGCCCCGCTGCTGGCGTCGGCGGGCGTGGCGGGCGTCGCCATCGGCTTCGGCGCCCGCAACCTCGTCACGGACTTCCTCTCCGGCGTCTTCATGATCCTGGAGGACCAGTACGGGGTGGGCGACTCCATCGACGCGGGCGTGGCCACGGGCGAGGTCATCGAGGTCGGCCTGCGCGTGACGAAGCTGCGCGGCGACAACGGCGAGATCTGGTACGTCCGCAACGGCGAGGTCAAGCGGGTCGGCAACCTCTCCCAGGGCTGGGCGACGGCCGGTGTGGATGTCACCGTCCGTCCGTCGGAGGACCTGGACCGGGTCAAGGCGGTCCTCACCCGGGTCGGCGAGGAGATGAGCAAGGAGGAACCCTGGAACGAGATGCTGTGGGGCCCCATCGAGGTACTGGGCCTGGACAGCGTGCTGCTCGACTCCATGGTCGTCCGGGTCTCCGCCAAGACCATGCCGGGCAAGGCCCTCACGGTGGAACGCGAACTGCGCTGGCGCGTCAAGCGCGCCTTCGACGCCGAGGGCATCCAGATCGTCGGCGGCCTGCCCCTCCAGCCGCCGGTCGAGGCCGACCCCGACCCGACAGCGGGCATGGCGGCCCCGTCGGCCTTCGCCAACACGGTGTCCCCGCAGTCGGCGGCTGCGTCACCCATAGCGCCGCCGACGAACGTGACGAAGTAGCGGACGACGCCCCGGACGAGAGGAACGGTTCAGCACACTCGTTCGAGTGACGGGGTGGGGCATTCCGGTGCCCGGCGCGCAGAGGGTGGCCCATCGTTCCGCCGGGGCGCCCGACGCGGGCTTAGCCTGGCATCAGCGTGACGAGGAGAACAGCGATGAGCGCCGAACCCATCACGGAGCCGGTCATGACGCAGCAGGACCCCGCCGACCTGTTGATCGCGATCGAGGAGGCGTCGGAGACGCCGATTCGACCCGAGTACGTCGAGGGGACGGTGATCGTGCCGCCGCAACCCAACGAGCACCACAACGACACCGCCTATGCGCTGACCATCCAATTCCTGAGCGCGGGGTTCTCCCTCGTCGGCGTGGGCAACGGGTACCGAGCCGCCTACAAGGACGGCACATCCTTGGGCCTGGTGGTCCCTGACTTCTACGTCCGCCGACGCAAAGCGTCAGAGTTGGACGAGTCCTACCTTGCCGCGCACAAGGGCTGGTACCCCATCGACATGCTCGCTCTGGTCGGCGAGGTCACCTCGACCAACCACGAGACGGACACAGGTGCGAAGGCTCGCATCTACGCCGCTGCCGGCGTCCCCGTGTACGTCCTCATCAACCGCAATACGCAGACAGCTCACAGTTTTTCGGACCCTATCCTCCCGGACGACGGCCCGGCCAGGGCCTACTACGCGACCGAAACCAAGGTCCCCTTGGGTGAACGGCTCCCCCTCCCCGCGCCTTACCCCGCTTTGGACACCGCCCTCTGACATACGGCCCCACTCGGCCCACGCCCCCGCCGGATAACGACTCCATTGCCGCGGGGGCGTTCGCTATTGACGCCCTCCGTACCGCAGGTCTACGTTCTGCCGCACCGGATAGGAAAGTTTCCTAACAGTGGCGTCAGGCACCCACGACCCGAGATGGACGTGCCGTTCGCGTCGCTGCCAAGCTGGCCCGACGACCAGGAGAGAGGCAGGTGTCGACCCGATGGCAGGAACGGCCGGTACGCCGGGCACCCCGCGTGTCCTGCGGGCCATGAACGACCGGGCCGCGCTGGATCTGCTGCTGGAGCACGGCCCCCTGTCACGGACCCGGATAGGAAAGCTCACCGGGCTGTCCAAGCCGACCGCCTCGCAGTTGCTGGCCCGGCTGGAGGCCGCGGGGCTGGTCCGGGCGACCGGCACCAGCGAAGGGCGCCCCGGGCCCAACGCCCAGCTCTACGCGGTCGATCCGGGCGCCGCCCACGCCGCCGGGCTCGATGTCACCCCGAACCGGATCCGGGCCGCGGTCGCCGACATCACCGGCCGGACCGTGGGGTCGTACGAACTGCGCACCCCCGGCCGGCGACCCGCCCAGCCGGTGGTCCGGCTGGTCACCGACGCCCTCGACGGGGCCGTGAAGGCCGCCGGGCTCACCCGCGCGGACCTGCACCGGCTGGTCATCGGCACCCCCGGCGCCTTCGACCCCGGCACCGGACGGCTGCGCTACGCCTCCCATCTGCCCGGCTGGCACTCCGCCAGCCTGCTGGACGAACTGGCCGCCGCGCTGCCGATGCCGGTGGAGTACGAGAACGACGTCAACCTCGCCGCGGTCGCCGAACAACGGCTGGGCGCGGCCCGGGGCCACGACGACTTCGTGCTGCTGTGGAACCAGGAGGGCCTCGGCGCCGCCCTGGTGCTCGGCGGGCGGCTGCACCGCGGCTGGACCGGCGGCGCCGGAGAGGTGGGTTTCCTGCCGGTTCCCGGCACCCCGCTGGTCCGGCATGTCGCCAGAGCGGGCAGTGGCGGCTACCAGGAGCTGGCGGGCTCCCAGGCTGTCCCGCGCCTCGCCCTCGAACTGGGCTACGACGACATCCCGTCGGGCCCGTACGCCGATGTCGCCGCCGCGCTCCTCGCCCGCGCCGCCACCGAGGACACCGCACAGGCCGCCTTCCTGCTGAAGACCTACGCGACCCGGCTGGCCACCGGACTCGCCTCGCTCGTGTCCGTCCTCGACCCCGAACTCGTCGTGCTCAGCGGCTCCACCCTCGCCTCGGGCGGCGAACCGCTGCGCGCCCTGCTCCAGGCCGAACTGGAGGAACTGGCCGCCTCCCGGCCCCGGCTGGTGGTCGGTGAGGTGACCGACCACCCCGTGCTGCGCGGGGCGCTGGAGAGCGCGCTCGCCACCACCCGCGACGAGGTCTTCGACACGTTGGCGCTCCGCTGAGGAGCCGTACGAGAACCGCCGGTTGACTCCATGCTGCGGGCCGCCTGTGGCCGGTCGCGCAGTTCCCCGGGCGCCCGGGGGGGGGGGGCGGGGCCGCGCCCGAGCCCTCGCGAGTCTTTGGAGGAGCCAGGGGTAGCGGGATGTTATCCAGCTCGGGCGCGCCTGCGCGG
>NZ_JBHYUG010000014.1:57673-119276 GCF_042749375.1 Streptomyces sp. NPDC059477
CCGCACAGCCCCGCCGCGCAACCACGCGCCGCGCGGGCGCCCCGGCCGGCCGCCCGCCCCCCCCCCCCCCCCGCCCCCCCCCGCGCCCCCACCCCCCTTTCCCCTCAGGAGATCCCGTCATGCCCGGAATATCCAGGAAAGTCACCGCCGCTCTGGCCATGTCCGCCTCCCTCGCCCTCTTCGCCACCGCCTGCACCGGCTCGTCGGAGAGCGGGGCCTCGGACGATCCCGGCGCCGAGCAGACCATCACCTTCTGGCACGGCTGGAGCGCGCCCGGCGAGGTGAAGGCGATCGAGGACAACATCGCCCGGTTCGAGGAGGCGCACCCCAACATCACGGTGAAGGTCGTCGGCAACATCAATGACGACAAGCTCAACCAGGCGCTGCGCGCGGGCGGTTCGAACGGCCCGGACGTGGTGTCGTCGTTCACCACCGCCAACATCGGCAAGTTCTGTTCCTCCGGCGCCTTCCTCGATCTGGCGCCGTTCATCGAGAAGTCCGGGCTGGACCTGGACGCGCTCATCCCCAAGCCGATGCTGGACTACACCCAGTTCGAGGGCACCCGCTGCGCGCTGCCGCTGCTCGGCGACGCCTATGGCCTCTACTACAACAAGGACGCCTTCGAGGCGGCCGGCATCGACGCCCCGCCGAAGACCTGGTCGGAGTTCACCGAGGTCGCCAAGAAGCTCACCAAGGCCGAGGGCGACAGCTACGAGCAGCTCGGCTTCATGCCGAACTACCACGGCTACGAAACGGTCGTCGACCACTACATGTCGCAGTGGGACCACACCTACTTCGACGACGCGGGCAAGTCCAGCATCGCCAAGGACCCGGCGTTCGCGGAGATGTTCACCTACCAGAAGGAGCTGGTGGACGAGCTGGGCGGGTTCACGAAGCTGGAGAAGTACCGCAACACCTTCGGTGACGAGTGGGGCGCCGAGCACCCCTTCCACACCGGTCAGGTGGCGATGCAGCTCGACGGCGAGTGGCGGCTGGGCATGGCCAAGGACGCGGGCGTGGACTTCGAGATCGGCACCGCGCCGATGCCGGTCGCGGACGACGAGGTCGACGAGTACGGCAAGGGCTTCCTGTCGGGCACGATCATGGGCATCGCCCCGCAGAGCGAGAAGCAGAACGCCGCGTGGGAACTGGTGAAGTACATGACCACCGACACCGACGCCGTGGTCGCCTTCTCCAACGCGATCCGCAACGTTCCTTCCACTTTCGACGCCCTGAAGTCCCCGGACCTGAAGCACGACCCCGCGTTCACGACCTTCCTTGACATCGCGCAGCACCCCGAGTCCAACACCCCGCCGGCCTCCGTCAACGGCTCGACGTACCAGACGACCCTCCAGGACTTCGGCTACCAGTACGAGTCGGGCAAGGTGACGGACCTCAAGGCCGGGCTGGAGAAGACCGCGCGGCAGATCGACACCGACATCGAGCAGGCGAAGTAGCGGTCGATGGCCACCCACACCCCCACTCTCCGCGCGAAGCGCCGCTCGTCGGCGCTTCGGACGGCGGCCTTCCTGTCACCGTGGCTGATCGGGTTCGCGGTCTTCTTCGCCTACCCGCTGCTGTCCACCGTGTACTTCTCCTTCATGAAGTACGACGGGTTCGGCGTCCCGGAGTTCCGGGGCCTGGACAACTGGACGTATGTCTTCCAGAACTATCCGATGTTCTGGCCGGCCCTGCGCAACACCCTGTGGCTGGTCCTGGTCATGGTGACCTGCCGGGTGGTGTTCGGGCTCGGCGTCGGGCTGCTCATCACCAAGATCAGGACGGGCACGGGGGTCTTCCGAACCCTGTTCTATCTGCCCTACCTCGCCCCGCCCGTGGCGGCCACGCTGGCCTTCGTGTTCCTGCTCAACCCCGGCACCGGCCCGGTCAACTCCGTACTGGAGAACCTGGGCCTGCCGGCCCCCGGCTGGTTCACGGACGCCGACTGGTCCAAGCCCGCGCTGACCGCGCTGGCGCTGTGGGGCGTCGGCGACCTGATGGTCATCTTCATGGCCGCGCTGCTCGATGTGCCCAGGGAGCAGTACGAGGCGGCGGAGCTGGACGGGGCCTCCGCCTGGCAGCGGTTCCGGTTCGTCACCCTTCCCAACATTTCGCCGATCGTGCTGTTCGCGGTGGTCACCGGCGTGATCCAGACCATGCAGTACTACACCCAGCCGCTGGTGGCCGGAAAGGTCGCCTCCGGCATCATCGGCGGCTCCGGTCAGCAGTTCGAGCCGGGCTATCCGGAGAAATCCACCCTGACCCTCCCCCAGCTCGTCTACAACCTCGGCTTCCAGCGCTTCGACTACGGCGCCGCCTGTGTGGTCGCCCTGGTGCTGTTCGCGCTGTCCATGGCGTTCACGGCGCTGCTGATGCGCCGCCGGGGCGGACTGATCTCGGCAGGTGAGCGATGACCCAGGTACTTCAGCGGCCCGCGAAGACGGACGGCCCGCCCTCCCCCGCACAGCGCACGGCCCGCCGCCGGGCGGTCCTGGAGTGGATCGGCGTGCACGCGCTCGGCGTGGCCGCCGCGCTCTTCTTCGTCCTGCCGTTCGTGTTCGTCGTCCTCACCTCGCTGATGAACGACCAGCAGGCCCTGACCCGCGATCTGGTGCCGGACACCTGGGAGTGGGACAACTACACCAAGGTCTTCGACACGCCCGGCTTTCTGACCTGGTGGCGCAACACGCTGCTGTACGCCGGACTGGGAACACTCCTCACCGTCGTGTCCTCCGTTCCGGTGGCCTACGCGCTCGCCAAGTTCCGCTTCCGCGGCCGGCACCTGACACTCATGCTGGTCATCTCCATGATGATGCTGCCGCCGCAGGTCATCATCATCCCGATGTATCTGTTCTGGGCGAAGCAGCTGGATCTGTCGGGCACCTTGTGGCCGCTGATCATCCCCATGGCGTTCGGCGACGCGTTCGCCATCTTCCTGCTGCGGCAGTTCCTCACCACCATCCCCGACGAATACCTCGACGCGGCCCGGGTGGACGGCTGCGGCGAGCTGCGCACCCTGCTCAAGGTCGTGCTGCCGATGGCCAAGCCGGGCATCGCGGCGGTGGCCCTGTTCCAGTTCTTCTACGCCTGGAACGACTACTTCGGACCGCAGATCTACGCCTCGGAGAACCCCGGGGCCTGGACCCTGTCCTACGGCCTGGAGTCCTTCAAGGGCGCGCACCACACCGACTGGAACCTCACCATGGCCGCGACCGTCCTGGTCATGGCCCCCGTGATCCTCGTGTTCTTCTTCGCACAGAAGGCGTTCGTCGAGGGCGTCACACTCACCGGAGTGAAGGGTTAGCGCCACATGAAACTCACCGTGGTCGGCGGAGGCTCGACCTACACACCCGAACTCATCGACGGATTCGCGCGGTTGAGGGACACCCTGCCGGTCGAGGAGCTGGTCCTGGTCGACCCGGCGCCCGAACGGCTGGAGCTGGTGGGCGCACTGGCCCGGCGGATCTTCGCCAAACAGGACCACGCCGGACGGATCGTGACCACCGACGACCTGGACGCCGGGGTGGCGGACGCCGACGCGGTGCTGCTGCAACTGCGCGTCGGCGGCCAGACGGCCCGCGAGCAGGACGAGACCTGGCCGCTGGAGTGCGGCTGCGTCGGCCAGGAGACCACCGGCGCGGGCGGCCTCGCCAAGGCGCTGCGCACCGTACCGGTGGTGCTCGACATCGCCGAGCGGGTCCGCCGCGCCAACCCGGACGCCTGGATCATCGACTTCACCAACCCGGTCGGCATCGTCACCCGCGCCCTGCTCCAGGAGGGGCACAAGGCGATCGGGCTGTGCAATGTGGCGATCGGCTTCCAGCGGAAGTTCGCGCGCCTGCTCGGCGTGTCCCCGGCGGAGGTCCATCTGGACCATGTGGGCCTGAACCACCTCACCTGGGAGACCGGGGTACGCCTGGGCGGGCCCGGGGGCGCCGACGTACTGCCGTCGCTGCTGGCCGGGCACGCCGGGAACATCGCCGCCGACCTGCGGCTGCCGCGCACGGTCGTGGAGCGGCTCGGTGTCGTCCCGTCGTACTACCTGCGCTACTACTACGCCCACGACGAGGTGGTCGAGGAGCTGCGCACCAAGCCCTCGCGGGCCGCCGAGGTCGCGGAGATGGAACGGGAACTGCTCAAGATGTACGCCGACCCGGAGCTGGACGAGAAACCGGAGCTGCTCGCCAAGCGCGGCGGCGCCTACTACTCGGAGGCGGCCGTGGATCTCGCGGCGGCCCTGCTCGGCGGCGCGGGCGCCGGCCCCTACCAGGTGGTCAACGCCCACAACAACGGCACGCTGCCGTTCCTGCCGGACGACGCGGTGATCGAGGTCCAGGCGGCCGTCGGCCCCAAGGGTGCCGCCCCGCTGCCGGTGGCGGCCGTGGACCCGCTGTACGCGGGGCTGATCGCGAGCGTCACCGCCTACGAGGATCTCGCGCTCTCCGCCGCCCTGCGCGGTGGCCGGGAGCGGGTCTTCAAGGCCCTGCTGGCACACCCGCTGATCGGCCAGCACGCGTACGCGGACGCGCTCACCGACCGGCTGATCGCGCACAACCGGGAGCACCTCGCGTGGGCATGAGCACCCTGGTCCTCGCCGTCGACGCGGGGAACAGCAAGACCGACGTCGCGGTCGTGACGGAGCACGGCGAGCTGCTCTCCACGGCCCGTGGCGGCGGGTTCCAGCCGCAGTCGACGGGCGTGGCGGCGGCCGTGGACACCCTGGCGGAGGCGGTCGACCGCGCCCTCGCCGCCGCCGGGGTGCCCCAGGTGGACCACATCGCGGCCTGTCTCGCCAACGCCGACTTCCCGGTGGAGGAGGAACGCCTCGCCGTCGCGATCCAGTCACGCGGCTGGGGCGGCACGATCGAGGTGCACAACGACACCTTCGCGATCCTGCGGGCCGGGGTCACCGAGCCGCGCGGGGTCGCCGTGGTCTGCGGCGCCGGCATCAACTGCGTCGGCATGCTGCCGGACGGCCGTACCGCCCGTTTCCCCGCGATCGGCCGGATCTCCGGCGACTGGGGCGGCGGCTGGGGACTCGCCGAGGACGCCCTGTACCACGCGGCCCGCGCGGAGGACGGCCGGGGCGGCCCCACCGACCTGATGCGCACCCTGCCCGCGCACTTCGGGCTGCCCTCCATGGCCGCCCTGATCGAGGCGCTGCACTTCGAGCAGATCGCCCCGCACCGCCGCCATGAGCTGACCCCGGTCCTGTTCCGCACGGCCGCGACGGGCGACCCGGTGGCCCGCTCCCTCATCGACCGACTCGCCGAGGAAGTGGCAACGTTGGCAACAGTCGCCCTGACCCGCCTGGACCTCCTGGAGGAGGCGGCCCCGGTGGTCCTCGGCGGCAGCGTCCTGGCCGCCCGGCACGAACAACTCGACACGGGCATCCGGGACCTGCTGGCCGAACGGGCCCCCAAGGCGGTCGCGAAGGTGGTCACGGCGAGCCCCGTCCTGGGCGCCGCCCTGCTCGGCCTCGACGGAGTGGCGGCGGGAGCGGAGGCACAGGAACGGCTCAGGGGGCGGTTCTAGCGTCGCGCCGGTGGGGCGGGGCGCGCGCGCCCTGCCGGGCTGGATGTGACCGGCGGGCCCGCCCTGCCGACGCGACGCGGCGGGCGGGCCCGCGCTTCCGACGGGGGACGCGACCGACGGGCCCGCGCTGCCGCCAGGAGGCGACCGCGGCCTACGAACCCGTATCTTCCGACAGGACCCGGCCGACGAATCCGTACTTCCGGCAGGACCCCGCCGACGAACCCCTACTTCTGGCGGGATACGGCCGACCGGCTCGCCCCGCTGGCGACGCGCGAGCCCGACAGCCCGTCAGGTCACACCCATTCCTCCCTCTTTAGGATGGCACGGGCGGGCGCGGCGGCACCCCCTTTCCGCCGCGTCCGGCACCGCCCGGCGCCACGGGAACCGAACCGATTCCACCGGCGTATTCATGGGGAGGGAGCACTGCGGTAAGCAAGATCCAGTGAAGGCCGATGCGAATGTCGGCCCCGGGAGCGATACTTGCGGCGACGGATGACCATGGGGGAGGTCGGGCAGTGACACAACCGCCCAGGAGCAGCACCGCACCACCGGGCCCGAGCAGCGGAAACGGCACGGGCGCTCCCACCATGCCCGCCATCCCGCCCCAGCCCGGCGCCGCGCCGACCGGCCCCGTGTCCGGCGCCGCCCCGGCGGTCCCGCCGCCACCGGCGCCGCCCCGGCGCACCGCGTTCGCGGAGGGCGTCGACCGGGTGCGCACCGCGGCCACCACCGAGCCCGGCCGGCTGCGTGTGATCGGCGCCGTCCTCGCCCTGCTCGTCGTCGCGTTCGGCGCGGTCACCGCCTGGCAGACCTCCGAGCGCTCCTCGGCCGCCGACGACGTCCTGCACACCAGCCAGCCCCTCAGCTCCGCCGCCGCCGACATCTACCGCGCGCTGGCCGGCGCCAACACCGCCGCTTCCAGCGGCTTTTTGGCGGGCGGCCAGGAGACGGAGGAATCGCGCACGCAGTACGAGCAGGACATCCGTACGGCCGCCGAGGGTCTGGTCCGCGCCGCCAACAGCTCCGAGCCCGGCTCCGAGTCGGCCCAGAAGATCACCGAACTCAACCGGCTGCTCCCGGAGTACAAGGGCCTCATAGAGCGCGCCCGCGCCAACAACCGCCAGGGCTATCCGCTGGGCGGCGCCTATCTGCGCTACGCGAACGACAAGATGCAGGGCGACATGCTCCCCGCGGCCGAGGAGCTGTACAACTCGGAGAAGGACCGCCTGGACGACGACTACGCGGACGCCACGCCCTACCCGTGGGTGGCGATCACGCTCGGCCTCGCCGCCCTCGGCGCCCTGGGCTGGGCCCAGCACCGCACGTACCGGCGCACCAACCGGGTCCTCAACCACGGTCTGGTCGCCGCGTCCGGCGCCACCGTCGTGGTGCTGCTGTGGCTGGTCGTCGGCCACAGCGTGGCCCGCGCGGGGCTGAACGACTCCTACGAGCACGGCGTCCGCTCGCTGAACGTGCTGCATGACGCCCAGATCGCCGCCCTGAAGGCCCGCGGCAACGAGAACCTCACCCTGGTCAACCGCGGCGCCGAGAGCGTGAAGGTCGACGGCGAGTTCCAGGACAAGTTCGACGTGGAGTTCAACAAGTCGATGGCGCAGCTCGCCGAGGGCCTGGACGCCGCGCGGGGTCTCGCCGACGATCCCTCCGGCGAGCAGCCGGTGACGGCCGCCACGACGAACATGGACGAGTGGCAGGTCCGGCACGCGGAGGCTCGCGAGGCGGACAACGAGGGCGACTACCAGACCGCGCTGAACCGGATCATCGGCGACGACCCGGAGGACAAGGCGACCGGCGAGTGCTTCGACGCCGTCGACCAGAGTCTGGCGGACGCGCTGAAGCACGAGGAGCGGGAGTTCGAGACGGCGGCGAGCGGCGGCCTCGACGCGATGACCGGACTGCCGGTGGGCGCGGCGGTGCTGGCCGTGCTCGGCGCGGCGGGCGCGGTCGCGGGCATCGGCCGCAGGCTTTCGGAGTACCGGTGAAAGGGGGCGTGGTGAAAGGGGGCGTGACGATGCACATACGTCGGGTGCGGGCCAGTCTGAGGGGCTGGGGCGGCGTGGGCGCCATGGCGATCGTCTGCGCCCTGGCCGCGCTGCTGACGCTGCTGCTGCCGACCGCCTCGCGCGGCGGCGACGGCAGTACGGGCGTCGGCGGCTCCGGCGTCGCCGACGCCTCCCAGGTGCAGGCCCGGGACAAGGCCGAGGCGTGTACGGACCCGCAGGACCAGAGCCTGGCCCCGGACACCGTCGACGGCGCCTCCATCCAGGAGATCAAGGACCGCGGCCATCTCCTGGTCGGCGTCGACCAGAACAGCTACGGCTGGGGATACCGCGACCCCAACAGCCAGGAGAGCGACGTGGAGCTGGAAGGCTTCGACATCGACCTCGCGCGCCGCATCGCGCAGGAACTCCTCGGCTCCCCGGACGACATCCGCTTCAAGGCGATCCCCACCAACCAGCGCATCCCGGCGATCCAGAGCGGCCAGGTCGACATGGTGGTCCGCACGATGACGATCAGCTGCTCCCGGCTGGAGGAGGTCTCCTTCTCCGCGCCCTACTTCCTGACCGGCCAGCAGGTCCTCGCGCCGGTCACCTCGGAGATCGGCGGCTACGACGACAGCCTCGCCGACCAGCGGATCTGCTCGGCGGAGGGCTCGACGGCGTACGAGCGGCTGGCGGCCGACCAGAAGGCGGGCAAGCTGGCCGAGGGCGCGAACATCTCCACGACCGTGCCCAGCCAACTGGACTGCCTGGTGCGGCTCCAGCTCGGCGAGGTGGACGCGGTGGTGACCGACGGCGCGCTCGCCGCGAGCCAGGCCGCGCAGGACCCGACGGTCATGCTCAAGGGGGAGCGCTTCACCACCGAGTACTACGGCGTGGCGATGAAGAAGGGCGCGGACGACCTGGTGCGCCGGGTCAACCAGATACTGGAGGACTACCGCCAGGACGGCGGTTGGGAGGATTCGTACGACCGCTGGCTGTCGGACACCATGGGCACCACCTCGGAGTCGGCGACCCCGCCCGTACCCGCCTACCGCTGACCACCGCAAACGGCGGACAGCAGACCAGATGACAGAGATGGCACGCGACAGCAGCGAGAGGTGATCGATGGGCGGCACGGGATCCACCGGGCCGGTGATGGACCGGGACGAGGTGGACCGTGCGCTCGCGCGGCTCGACGCGGAGCACGAGGCGATCGAAACCTCGCTGCTGGCCCTCCAGGACCACGCCGGCCGCAGACTCCTCGAAGGTGCCCAGCTCACCGGCACCACCAAGGAGCGCTGGCAGACCGCCGAGGCGTCCATCACCCTGCTGTGGGCGTATTTCGACGCCTATACGGCCGCGTTGCGCACCGCGCGCGAGACCCGCGCCCGGCGCCGCTGGTCCTCCCGTGAGGACCTGGCGGAGCTGACGGACCTGCTGCGCGGCGAGTCGGTGGCGATGGCCGGGAGCGCCGCGACGACCGTCAACGCGCCCACGCTGCACGGCGCCGGCCGGCTCAGCCACAGCTTCTCGCTGGCGACGCTGGTGGACCGGATGAACGAGCTGTACGCGTCCTCCCTGGACATGGTGGTCGCCGCCGACTCGGTGTGGTCGGCGCTGCCCGCGCGGATCGATCTGCTGGCCGCCGAACTCCAGCGCACCCGCAAGCTCGCGCACTCCGTGGGCGTGCGCCCCGGCGAGCACCCGGCGGGCGACGACCTGGAGCGGATCACGCGCACGCTGTCCGCGCTGCGCGAGCAGGTGATCTCCGATCCGCTGGCGTTCTGGCTGCGCGCGCAAGGCAGTTCGGCGCCCGGCGGCGGCCGGCCCGACACGGCGGTCTACGACCGTGAGGCACGCGCGCTGGAGGAGGTCCGCCGGGAGATCGACGCCGTCCTCGGGGTGCGGCAGGACGCCGAGCAGCGGCTGATCCGGCTGCGGGACGTGCTCAGCCGCGCGGACCGTACGCTCGCCGAGGCGCGCACCGCGCGCGGGGAGGTGCTGGCGAAGATCGCGGCGACGGAGGTACCGGTGGTGAGCGGCCCGCCGACGGTGTTGCAGGAACAGCTGGCGACGGCGGCCGAGTACCGCAGACACGCGCAGTGGCACCGGCTGTCGCCGCTGCTGGAGTCGCTGGAGAGCAAGGCGGAGGACGAGTTGCTGCGCGCCCGCGAGTCGCTGACGGCGGTCACCGCGCCGCTGGCGGTCCGCGCGGAGCTGCGCGGCCGGCTCGACGCGTACAAGGCGAAGGTGGCCCGGCACGGCCTGGCGGAGGACCCGATGCTGGTGGAGCGGTACGACGCGGCCCGGCGGATGCTGTGGAGCGCGCCCTGCGATCTGCGGGTCGCCGGGGAGGCGGTGCTGCGCTACCAGCGGGCGGCGGCCGAACTGCTGAGCGGGCCGTACATGCCCGAGGACCACAGGCGGTAGGGGGAGGCGTCATGAGTGAGGGACAGGGAACCTGCCAGCGGCCGGGCTGCGAGGGCGCGTACGAGGATGTGGGCGGCGGCGAACTGTACTGCGACACGTGCGGTCTCGCGCCGGTCGTGGCACCCGACGGCATGGTGAGTTCGCCGCCCACCGGGATCACCGGCAACCGGTCCCGCCCCAGCGCGCGCGGCGGCTCCCGCGTGTCGTCACGGTCGTCGTCGCAGTCGTCACGGTCGTCGAAGTCGTCCCAGTCGGCCAAGTCGCGGCGCTCGGTGTCGGGCCGGCTGTCGCGCTCGGTGTCGGGGCGGGCGACGGGCCGTTCGGTGTCGGTGCGCAGTTCGGGTTCGGCGGCCGGTTCGGTGTCCCGGGCGCGGCTGGGCGCCGGTCTGGTGCAGGTGCCGCCGATCCCGCGTCCGGATCCGCGCGCGATGGTGCTGGACAACCCGGAGGTGCCCGAGCGCAAGCGGTTCTGCTCGCGCTCGGACTGCGGGGTGGCGGTGGGCCGGTCGCGCGGCGAGCGGGTGGGACGTACGGAGGGTTTCTGCACCAAGTGCGGGCATCCGTACTCCTTCGTGCCGAAGCTGAAGGCCGGCGATGTGGTGCACGGCCAGTACGAGGTGGTGGGCTGTCTCGCGCACGGCGGGCTGGGCTGGATCTATCTCGCCGTGGACCGCGCGGTCTCCGACCGGTGGGTGGTGCTCAAGGGCCTGCTGGACACCGGGGACCAGGACGCGATGGCCGCCGCGATCTCCGAGCGGCGCTTCCTCGCCGAGATCGAGCACGCCAACATCGTGCGGATCTACAACTTCGTGGAACACCTCGACCAGCGCACGGGCTCGCTGGACGGGTACATCGTCATGGAGTACGTCGGCGGCAAGTCGCTCAAGGAGATCGCCAACGACCGCCGTACGCCGGAGGGGCGGCGCGATCCGCTGCCGGTGGAGCAGGCGTGCGCGTACGGCATCGAGGCGCTGGAGGCGCTCGGCCATCTGCACAGCCGCAATCTGCTGTACTGCGACTTCAAGGTCGACAACGCCATCCAGACCGAGGACGAGCTGAAGCTGATCGACATGGGCGCGGTGCGCCGCATGGACGACGACGAGTCCGCGATCTACGGCACGGTCGGCTATCAGGCGCCCGAGGTCGCCGAGACCGGCCCGTCGGTGGCGTCCGACCTGTACACCGTGGGCCGTACGCTCGCCGTACTGGCGTTCGACTTCGCGGGCTATACGAGTGTGTTCGTGGACTCGCTGCCCGACCCGGACCGGATCGACGTGTTCCAGCGGTACGAGTCCTTCTACCGGCTGCTCGTGCGCTCCACCGACCCCGATCCGATCCGCCGGTTCGCCTCTGCGCAGGAGATGACCGAGCAGCTGACCGGGGTGCTGCGCGAGGTCGTGTCGCTCCAGACGGGCCGGGCCCGTCCCGCGCTGTCGACCCTGTTCGGGCCGGAACTGCGCGTACCTGACACGGAGTTGTTCGCCGAGCTGGAGGGTGAGGTCTCCCGGCTGGGGGCGCGGGAGATCGTGGGGCGGGGGGCGCGGGAAGCCGCGGGGCGGCGGGGCGCGCGGGTGGTGGCTCCGGCGCCGGGTTCATCGCCTTCGACGGGTACGACGTCGGCGCCGGGCGCTGCTCTGCCTGCCGGGGTGCCCGGGGCGGCCCTGCCCGCCGGGGCCTCGTCCTCCGGGGCCCTGTCTTCCAGGAACCTGTCCGCCGGGGCGTCCGTGTCGTCGTCGGGGTCGGTGTCGGCCGCGCCCGCGTCCGTGATCGGCGTCGCGGCCACCGTGCTGCCTCCGGCCGCTCCCCGGCTGGTCCGGTCCGTGGACAGCTCGGCGGCGGCGCTGGCGCTGCCCGTGCCGCATGTGGACCCCGGGGACCCCAACGCCGGTTTCCTGGCCGGTCTGATGGCGTCCGCGCCGGGTGAGCTGATCACCGCGCTCAACGCGGCGCCCGTGCCCTCCCCCGAGACCCGGCTGCGGCAGATCCGGGCCTGGCTGGAGAACGGCGATCCGGGCACCGCGCTGGACGCGCTCGTCCGGCTGGAGGAGGAGCGGCCCGACGACTGGCGGGTGGTCTGGTACCGGGGGGTGGCCGCGCTGGTCACCGGCGACTTCGAGGGCGCGGCGCTGGCCTTCGACGCGATCTACGACGCCTTCCCCGGCGAGACCGCGCCCAAGCTGGCGCTCGGCCTGTGCGCGGAGGTGCTCGGGCAGCTGGACAACGCCGCCGAGTACTACCGGCTGGTGTGGACGACCGACCCGAGCTTCGTCAGCGCCGCGTTCGGTCTGGCGCGCGTCCAGCTCGCGAGCGGGGACCGGGCGGGTGCCGTACGCACGCTCGAATCGGTGCCGGAGGCGTCCATCCACTACACGGCCGCACGCGTGGCGGCCGTCCGGGCGCGGCTGCGGCACCGCACGGCCACCGGCTCCGACGTGCCGTTCCTGGACGATCTGAGCGCGGCGGCGGGCCAGGTCGAGGCGCTGAACGCGTACGGTCTGGACGCCACCCGCAGAGAGCGGCTGGCGACCGAGGTGCTCGGCGCGGCGCTGGACTGGATACTCTCCGGTGGCCGGGATTCCGTCCCTTCCGCCGCCGGAGGACGGACGCTGCTCGGCAACGGGCTGGACGAGCGGGGGTTGCGCTTCGGCCTGGAGCGCGCGTACCGCACGCTGGCCCGGCTGGCGCCGGGCGGCGAGGAGAGGATCGACCTGGTGGAACGTGCCAACCGTTACCGCCCCCGGACGTGGGTGTAGTTGATGTCCCAGATGCCCCCGCAGATGCCCCCGCAGGCCGCTGTGTCCCATTGCCCGAGCTGCGCGGAACCGCTGGATTCGGGTGACCGTTTCTGCGGTGCGTGCGGTTACGACCTGTCCGCGGTGCCGCTGCGGCCGGACGAGAATCCGACGCTGACGTTGAACGGGCCTGTGCCGGTGGGTGGATCGCCGTCGGTGCCGTCGGCGGGATCGCCGTCAGCGGGATCGCCGCGGGCAGGTTCGCCGTCGGCGGGATCGCCGCCGGTCGGATCGAGGTCGGCCGGATCGCCGTCGGTGCCGCCCGGCGGGTCGGTGGCGGGGCCGGGTGAGCCGCCTGCGCCGCCCGCGCAGTTTGCGCCGCCCATGCCGCCCGCGCCGCCGCCCAGTGAGCTGCCGTTGAACGGCGGGGCGCCGCAGCGGCCCGCCGGGGCACCGGGCTGGCCGGCCGCCGTGCCGGACGCGTCCGGCAGCCAGGCGGCCCATCTGCCGACGGATCTGCCGGGGACGGACTCGGGGGGGATGCCGTTGTCGGGGCGTGGGCCAGGGCATGGGCATGGGCATGGGCCCATGTCTCAGGGGCCTGTGCCCCAAGGGCCCCTGTCGCAGGGGCCCGTATCGCAAGGGCCTGTGCCCCATGGGCCCGCCTCGCAGGGTCCCCCGGCGCCGGGTGCGCCTCCCGGAGTACCGCCTCTGGGTGCCGTACCGCCACAGGGCCCGTACCCGGCCCCGGGCGCCCAGCCCGGTCCCGCACCCGCACCCGCCACCCCCGCTTCGGCCCCCGCGCCCACCCCCGCCTCCGGCGTCCGTTTCGACCGCCGTGCGGGTCGGAGCGAGCCGGAGGCAGCCTCGGCGTCGGCTTCCTTCTCCGAGCCCGACGAATACCCCCTCCAGGCGCCGGACCCCCGGGTCGCGGAGCAGCCCGGCGCCGAGCAGCCGGGCCCCGCCGGGACGACCGGGATGACCGGGATGACCGGGACGACCGGTGCGGCCCTGTGCGTGGCCTGCCGGGCCGGGCGGGTGGACGGCGACGGGTACTGCGAGAACTGCGGGCACGCGCAGCCGCGTGAACGCGACCACATGGAGCAGGAGTCCGGCCCGGTCGCCGCCGTGAGTGACCGCGGGCTGCGGCATCACCGCAACGAGGACTCGTTCACCCTCGGCTGCACGGCGCTGCCGGACGGCTCGACGGCCGCGCTGGCGATCGTCTGTGACGGGGTCTCCTCGGCGACCCGGCCGGACGACGCCTCGCTGGCGGCCTCCCGCGCGGCCGGTGCCAGTCTGCTCGCCGCGCTGCCCGCCGGGACGCATCCGCAGCAGGCCATGCACGACGCGATCGTGGCCGCCTCCCGCGCGGTCAACTCGCTGGCCAACGAGCCCGCGACGGCCCGCGAGCACCTCCCGCACCAGAACGCCCCCGCGTGCACGCTGGTCGGGGCGATCGTCACCGGCGGCCTCCTCGTCGTCGGCTGGGTCGGCGACAGCCGGGTGTACTGGGTGCCGGCCGACCGCACCTCACCACCGGCCCGGCTCACCGAGGACGACTCCTGGGCGGCTCAGATGGTCGCGGCGGGCCTGATGAACGAGGCGGAGGCGTACGCCGACGAGCGCGCCCACGCGATCACCGGCTGGCTCGGCGCCGACGCCTATGAACTGGACCCGCACACCGCTTCCTTCAAACCGGACCGGCCAGGTGTAGTGGTGGTGTGCACGGATGGTCTGTGGAACTACGCGGAGGGGGCCGAGGAAATGGCCCGGACCGTGCCGGTCGACGCGGCGGTACGGCCGCTGCACAGCGCGCGGGTGCTGGTCGGCCACGCCCTGGACGGCGGGGGCCACGACAACGTAACAGTGGCGGTCCTGCCGTTCCCGGCCGTGCCGCAGGGGGCAGGATCGGCCTGAGGCCGGGGCCGACGGTACGGATGGGGGGCCTCGTACGGAAATGATCGTCAGCGGGCCGGAGGGGACCGGTCCGCCCACTGTCGTCGTCCCACCTCGGGGCGCCCAAGGGGGATTTGAGTAGGAATGGCCAATTTCTCGAAGTCGAACGTGCCGCAGTTCTCGATGGACGTGTACCAGAACGAGTACCTGCCGGAGGGGGGCCGGGAGGTCAACGCGATCGTCACGGTGAGCGCGACCGGCGGTGGGACCGTCGGCAGCGCGGTCGGGGCGCAGCACGTCTACTCGCCCGGTCAGGGCCCGTCGGCCGCCGTCGCGCTCATGGTCGACTGCTCGGGGTCGATGGACTACCCGCCGACCAAGATGCGCAACGCGCGCGACGCGACGGCCGCGGCGATCGACACCCTGCGTGACGGCGTGCACTTCGCGGTGATCGACGGGACGCATGTGGCGCGGGAGGTCTATCCGGCCGGCGGGCGGCTCGCGGTGGCCGATCCGACCACCCGGGAGCAGGCCAAGCAGGCGCTGCGCCGGCTGAGCGCGGGCGGGGGTACGGCGATCGGCACCTGGCTGCGGCTGGCCGACCGCCTGCTGTCCACGGCGGAGGTGGAGATCCGGCACGGCATCCTGCTGACCGACGGCCGCAACGAGCACGAGTCGCCGGAGGATCTGCGGGCCGCGCTGGACAGCTGCGCCGGGCGGTTCACCTGCGACGCGCGGGGCGTGGGCACCGACTGGGAAGTGAAAGAAGTCACAACGATCGCCTCGTCGCTGCTCGGCACGGCCGACATCGTCGCCGATCCGACGGGGCTCGCGGCCGACTTCACACAGATGATGGAGACGGCGATGGGGAAGGAGGTCGCCGATGTCTCGCTGCGGCTGTGGACCCCGGTCGGTACGACGATCAAGTACGTGAAGCAGGTCGCGCCGACCGTCGCCGATCTCACCGGCCGCCGCACGGAGGCGGGCCCGCGCGCGGGCGACTACCCCACCGGCTCCTGGGGCGACGAGTCCCGGGACTATCACGTCTGCGTGGAGGTTCCGGCGGCGAGCCTGGGCCAGGAGATGCTGGCCGCGCGGGTCTCGCTGGTCATACCCGAGGCGGACGGATCGGTGCGCAATCTCGGGGCGCAGGGGTTGGTACGGGCCGTGTGGACCGACGACGTGGCGGCGTCAACGTCGATCAATCCTCAGGTCGCCCACTACACCGGGCAGGCCGAACTGGCACAGGTCATCCAGCAAGGGCTCGATTTGCGCAAATCGGGAGATATGGATGGCGCAACGGCCAAACTGGGCCGTGCCGTTCAGCTCGCCAGCGCCTCGGGCAACGCCGATACGGCGAAACTGCTTGCGAAGGTGGTGGACGTCGTGGATGCCACGACAGGTACTGTGCGACTGAAGACGAAGGTCGCGGAGGCCGACGAGATGACTCTCGAAACCCGGTCCACAAAGACTGTTCGTGTAAAGAAGTAGAAGACGGTCCAGGAAACATCAGACGGTTGAAGTGGCAGCGGGCCGTCGACGAAGTACCGGACGGTCGAAGAAGTGCCGGACGGTTGAAGCAGCAGCAGACGGTCGAAGAAGTACCAGACGGTCGAAGAAGCGGTAGCCGCAAGAGGACGCACGAATGCGGGTCGGGGCGAAGAGTTCCCGGTCCGCCGCGAGCCCGGCCCCTCGGGGTGGGAGAAACCCGGCCGTACGGCCGGGAAAAGGAGAGGGGGAAGCGCTGACATGCCGACCTGCCCGAACGGACACCAGTCGGGGTCCGACGACTGGTGCGAGGTCTGCGGTCACCGCATGGCCGGTGCCGTGCCCCCGCCGTCCCCGCCGCCTCCGGCCCCGGGCGGTTACGGCTTCCCGCCGCCCGCCGGCCATCCCGGCACCGGACGCCCGCCGGAATTCTGCCCGCAGTGCCGCACGCCCCGCGAGGGGGCGGCGCCGTTCTGCGAGGAGTGCCGGTGGAACTTCCTGACCAACACGGCGACGTCGTACACCCCGGCGGCCCCGCGCCCGCCGGGCGGCGGCCCCCCGCCCGGCTTCCAGACGGGACCTCCCGGGCAGCCCAATCCGGGCCCGACGTACGGCGGCGGCGCCGACGCGTACGACTATCAGGGCTCGCGCCCGTCACAGATGAACCGGCCGGCTGAGCCGATCCCGCCGTTCGGTGATCCGGGCAGGGAGCGGCCCGGGGGGCCGGGGCCGGGGCCGTTCGGTGGACCTGGGGGTCCTGGGGGGCCTGCGGGTCCCGGTGGTCCTGGGGGCCCTGGTGGTCCGGTGGGGCCGGGGGGCCCTGGTGGGCATGGTGGTCCTGGCGGTCCTGGCCCCGGTCCTGGAGGGCCCGGCGGTCCTGCCGGCCCCGGTCACGGGCACGGTCCGGGTCCCTTCGGTGGTGGCGGCGATCCGTCCCGGCCCGTTCCGCCGCCTCCTGGGCCGGGTGGGCCCGGTGGACCGGGTGCGCACGGGGGTGCTCCGCAGGCGTTCCATCAGCCGGGCCCGCCCCCGCCGCCCGCTCATCCCGGGTTCCCGCAGGAGACAGGACGGCCGCAGGCCGGTGGCCCGCCCTTCGGGGGCGGGGAGGACGACTGGGTGATCTCGCCGCCGACGGGCGGACAGGGTGGTCCCGGCGGGCAGCAGGGTGGCTACGGAGCACATGGCGGCGGTCCCGGTGGTCCGGCTGGTCCCGGCGGGGGTTATGGCTACCCGCAGCCCGGCTCCACACAGGCCCCGCCTCCTCCCGCGCAGCAGCGCCCGCTGACCTGGACGGCGACGATCGGTCCCGACCGCGACTACTTCCTGGCGATGATGCAGCGCTCGGGCCCCGAGGCGGCGGGCCTGAACCTGCCCGCGTACTCGCCCGAGCAGCAGCGCACGCTCACCGGCAACCAGTTCACGATCGGACGTCGTCGTCACTCGACCGGGGAGACGCCCGACATCGATCTGTCGGTCCCGCCGGAGGACCCGGGTGTCTCGCATCAGCACGCGGTGCTGGTGCAGCAGCACGACGGCACATGGGCGGTGGTCGACCAGAACTCGACGAACGGTACGACGGTGAACGGGTCGGAGGAGCCGATCCAGCCGTTCGTGCCGGTGCCGTTGCAGGACGGGGACCGGGTGCACGTGGGGGCGTGGACGACGATCACGATCCGTCGCGGCTGAGTCCGGGGCGCGTGGAGGGCGTCGGCCGGGTGGTCATTCGGGGAGGGGCCAGGTGTATGGCCCCTCCGGTGCGTCGAGCCAGGACCAGGCGCGCTCGCCGGTGACGGTGATGCCGTACCGCTCGCGGCGGGGTCGGCCCTCGCGCTCCCACAGGGTGTAGGCGTCCTGCGGGTCGAGGCTGCCTTGGGTGAGGGTGACGAGGAAGCGGAACAGATCGTGCTCGCGGCCCCGGCGTGGGAGTGAGCCGAGCGGGGCCGGTTCGGGTGGGGGGCGGCCGGTGCCGCGCAGGGGCACGAAGTAGGCGGGGGTGTTCAGGAAGCGTCCCTCGGCGTGTCCGGCGCCGGTCACGGTGAGCGAGATCAGGCCGGTGGCCAGGGGCGTGAGGATCCGCCCGCCGGGACGGCACTGGGCGAGCCAGGGGCGCGGAATGGTCGGCAGGGCGCAGGTGGCGATGATCCGATCGTAGGGAGCGCGCTCGGGAACGCCCCGTGCGCCGTCGCCGGTGACGACCACAGGTCGGTGTCCGGCGGCGGCGAGATGCCGTAGGGCCGAGTCGGTGATCTCCGCTTCGAGATCGATCGAAGTGACCAGCCGATCATCACCGAGCCGATGGGCGAGCAGGGCGGCGTTGTACCCGGTACCCGTGCCGATCTCCAGCACCCGGTCACCGTCCCGGACGTGCAGCGCGACGAGCATGAGCGCCATGAGGGAGGGCTGGCTGCTGGAGGAGACGAGTTCCCCGTCACGCAGGCGGGTGGCGAGGGGCGTGTCGGCATAGGCGCCGAGCAGCCATCGCTCCCGGGCGGCGGGGTCGGGGCTCTCCCCCCAGCAGCGCTCGTAGCCGCCGACGGCACCGACGTAGTAGTACGGCACGAAGAGATGCCGGGGCACGGTCTGGAAGGCCTCCCGCCACACCGGGTCCCCGGCCCAGGCCCCACTCGCGTCGATCTCCCGCACCAGCGTCCCGCGAGCCAGCACGGCCAGCTCCTCCAGCTCCCGCCCGGGAGCGTGTGCGCCCATGGGTCCACTGTGCGGCGGTTCGGGACAGGAGGCGAGCAGGCGAGGCGGAGGGTCACCGCGGGAATCCGGAGCGTCGCGAGATCCCTGTGCCGGGGCGGCGCTGATGACCGTCCGTGCACTCGCCGTCGAGCAACCTGAGGGCTATCGCAGGGGGCACATCGAGGGCTATCGCGTGGGGCATTCGATCTCCGGCATGGCCCGATGCGGGGAGCAGCAGATGAGGGACAGATGCAGATACGAGGGCCGTTCGAGGTAGAACCCGTGTGACACGTCCCCGCCCCAGGCGAGCCGCTCGGCGGCGGATCTGACCAGGACCGCCAGCCGCGTACTGTCACGGTCCGCCTCGGAGTCGAACCGAGGCGCGTACGCGGTGAGCCGCTCCCCCAGCCACTCCGCCGCCTCCTTCGGCTCCGCCCACGTCCCCCGCACCAGCGCCCTGGGCTTGACCAGCCAGTAAGCCGTCTCCAGCGGAGGCAGATCGACGACCGGGAACTCGGCCTTCACCTCCCGGTACCTCTGCGCCAGCTCCGGCCGGCCATCCCCCGGAGGCGGAAGAGAATGCGCGGGCCTCCGCAGCGCCTCGTCATCGAACCGCCGCTTCGGCCCGGTCCACAGATACCCGTGGTGGTGCAACTGCCGTCCCCTTCAGGACCGTACGGACAGCGGCGTCAGGCCGACAGCCCGAAGCGGGACGGGTCGATACCGGCGGCGTCCAACTCGGCGGTGGTGAACCGCAACGGGGCCGAGCCGGGGCACTTGCTGTCACCCAACGCCCAGGCGTCGGGGGCGAGCCTGGCGAGGGTGGCGCATGCCTCGCCGTCGGGGTGGGTGTTGCCGCCGCATGGCTTCTTGAATGCGGTGGATTCGGGGAGGGGGAGGTCGTAGAGGTCGGTCATCGCCGGGCCCTTCTGATCCGTTGTCGGTGTTGTAGATCGTCACGCTAGGGGGGAGATGCGGAGAGTGGCCAGCGTTGTGCATGAATGTGCGCACAGGCTTGTTTCGTGCTGTCTAGCTCCCTCTCACCTTGACCAGAGACATCTCTGACGCCAAGTTGGCGCACATCAGTGCACGACAACGACCATGGAGGCAGCAGTGGACTTACAGTTCATCGGGATCGACCCTGAGACGGGGCACAACGGATCGCCGACCGTATGGGTGGATACGGCGACCGCTGACATCGTGCTTCAGAGCTACACCGCCGACGACGAGACCCGAGCACAATGTGTGAGGGGCACCCCTCCGGGACACTCCATGGGCATCCCCGACCACGAGAGTGTGATCCGCATTCCCGCCCGCATGGCGCCGATGTTGAGGGAGGCATGCGATGCCGCTGAACGTGCCTAGCTTCGAAGAGCTCATGACGTCCGCGCAGCGCTCCGCCGTGCACCTCGAAATGCGCGACCAGTACGCCGTCGGTGACGAGGCCGATGACTTCGACGGCTGGTTGAGGACAGGGCAGCGGGACGCCGATCCTGCCTCGGAGTACTGGGCACCCTGGGTCGACCTCATCTCGCGCTCGGTCGCGCGTGGTGTCGTCGTACGACGTGCCCGTATCGTCTCCGAACCGGTCACGGACTACATCCGCTACGAGCATGCGGGTGCCGTGGTCAATGTGACGGCCGGCGAACAGGTGCGTTGGCTTCCCCGGCCACGAGCCGTGGATCTGATGCTGCCCGGCGCCGATCTGTGGATCTTTGACGAGACACAGGTTCTGTTCAATCACTTCACCGGTGTCGGAGAATGGGCCGACCCGGCAATGGAGTTTCGAACCGAGCCGACTATCGTCAAGCAGTGCGCGGACGCGTTCGAGGCAGTCTGGGAACGCGCCGTCCCGCACGATACGTACGAGATTCACTGACAGAAAGCACCGTTGGCTGGCTTATGGCGAAGTCGCCGTCCTCCTCGGCCCAAGCCGCGCGCGAAAATGTTGCGCGGCGATTGCGGGAGTTGAGGAGAAACGCCGACCTGACCGTCACCGAGCTGGCCAACGAGTGCGGTTGGCATCACGCCAAGACCTCGCGGATCGAGAACGCCCGTACTCCGCCCTCGCCGACGGACATCCGCCTGTGGTGCCGGGCGACCGGCGCCGCCGAGGAGATCGCGGACCTGATCGCGGCCTCGCAGCATGCGGAATCGTTGTACCGCGAGTGGCGGCAGCGCGTACGTACCGGGCTGGCGAGGCTTCAGGAGAGTTACGCCGAGCTGTATCGGTCGACCGAGTTGCTGCGGGTGTACTCCCCCGTACTGGTTCCCGGACTGTTGCAGACCGAGGGGTACGCGCGGGCTGTGCTGAGCAGCAGCGCCCGTCTACACGAAGTGCCCGACGACGCCGCGCAAGCCGCCGCCGCACGAGTGCGACGGTCACAGGTGATCCATGAGCCCGGCCACCGGTTCCTGTTCGTCATCGAGGAGGCGGTGCTCCACTACCAACTCGCTGGCGCCGAGGAGATGGCTGCGCAGTTGGGCCATCTACTCACCGTCGGCGCGTTGCCGCAGGTGTCGTTCGGCATTATCCCGTCGGCGACACGTGAACGTGTGCTCTGGCCGCAGGAAACGTTCAGCGTCTGGGACGGCACCCTTGCCGCCGTCGAGCTGGTCTCGGCCGAAGTGAACATCACCCAGCCCTCCGAGATCGCCCTCTACCTCAAGGCGTTCGAGCAGCTCCGCAGTATGGCGGTGTACGGGGCGGAGTCGCGGTCGTTGATCGTGCGGGCGATCGACGCGCTGTCCTGACGGTGACGGCGCGGCCGGGGTGTTGGGGCGCAGGTGGCTGACTCGCCGTCCCCCTGTCCACCTCGCCGGGCGTCCCCCGGCACTCGCGGTTCAGCCGCCCTGCCCGGCGCTGCCCATCGGGCCCACCTGCACGGGGGTGCCGGAGCCGTCCGTGACGGGCAGGGTGGCGGCGCCCGGCCAGGCGAGGGTGACCGACTTCGTCTCGTTCGGGGGAGTCACCAGGAGTCCGGTGATACCGACGCCGGAGCCGCCCGAGTCGTTGATCGGGTAGGTGATGCCGAAAGCGATCATCTCCCCGTCCTTGAGGGTGATCGGGCCGGAGTCCTCACCGGTGCGCTCCGCGGACAGCGTGCCCGAGTCGGTCTCCAGGTCGACGCCCGCGTACCCGGAGATGTCGCAGTCCTGGCCGCCGCGGTTGGTCATCTCCACCGCGACGGTGTTCTCGCCGTCACCGTCGATGGTGCTGTCGATCGCCGTGATCTCCAGGTCATCGGTACGGCACGTGCCGAGCGCGCTGCTGTCCCCGGAGCCGGAGCCAGCGCCGGAGCCGGAGCCTGAGTCGGACCCCGAGGCCGTGCCCTGTCCGGCGGAGTCCGTCGCGTCGCCCTGCTCGGAGCTGTCCGACGAAGACTCCGTGGACACCGGCTTCGGGTCGCTCTCCCCCATGCTGCCGTCATCGTTCTGGCAGGCCGTGAGCGAGAGGCTCGCGACGACGGCCAGGGCGGCGAGGGTGAGCTTGTGAACGCGCATCGTTTTTCTTCCTCAGTGTCGGTTCGTCGGGGTCCCGGCCGCTCGGCGCGAGTCGCTATGAGCGGCGGTTCTGAGCAGCAGGACCGGTCCGGCGGGGTGACTCGTTCCGTCCGGCCTCCCGCTAGTACCCGCCTGTTACGCCCACGGCCGGCCGCGACGCGCCGCGCGGTGCCCTGCGGCCAGTCGGGAGGCGGTTCCCGCCGCCGTTCCGTACCTGTGCGTGGGCCGGCAACGGCTGGGACAGATCCGTGACCCGGTAGGTCTTGATCACCGACTGTGGCATGGCCGCCTCAACCGACTTGTTCGCGTCGCGGCTGCCGACCGCCGTCGAACGGTCGGCGATCTCGACGCGGTTGTTGCCGGTGCCGTCACTGTGGGAGGACCTGCACCAGGCTTGCGCTCCACGCCTCCTTCCGTCCGGATGGCCCGTAGGACCCAGGACCTAAGCCTCAAGTCCTCCATCCCCCCGTCTGACACCATGGAGGGCGTGAACGAGATTCCGCGCGGCACGCTTCAGGAGCAGACCTTCTACGAGCAGGTCGGTGGGGAGGACACCTTCCGCCGCCTGGTCCACCGTTTCTACGAGGGGGTCGCCGAGGACCCGATCCTGCGGGCCATGTACCCCGAGGAGGACCTCGGGCCCGCCGAGGAGCGGTTCACGCTGTTCCTCATCCAGTACTGGGGTGGACCCACCACATACAGCGACAACCGTGGTCACCCACGGCTGCGGATGCGGCACGCCCCGTTCGCCGTGGATCAGGCCGCGCACGATGCCTGGCTGAGGCACATGCGGGTCGCCGTGGACGAGCTGGGACTGTCCGAGGAACACGAGCGGACGCTGTGGAAGTACCTGACGTACGCCGCCGCCTCGATGATCAATACCCCCGGCTGAGCACCCCGCTGACCGCAATCGCCCACTGAAGCTCGGATTCCGGGCATCCTTCGCCGATTTTCGGTCACAATCCGGTCAAGGCCTGTTCACTGGCGCTTACCCCCGGGCCGCCCCCTCTGACAACATCACCGACGTCCGGAGAGCGCCGGGGGGACGGGAGCGTACGGGGTGGGGGGCACGGGGGCTGTCAGGTTTGTGCTGCTGCGCGGGCGGGCGCACCGGCTGCTGCTGGCGGCGGCGCTGCTCACCGTCGTCCTGACCACCGCCGTGCTGGCCACCCTCGCCGCCTATTCGGGCGCGATCGGTGACGCCGCCCTGCGCCACTCCCTGGCGGACGACCGCAACGCCGCCGACACCGCGCTGATCGTCAAGGCCACTGTGCCCGCCGACCAGTACGCCGCCGCCGACACCGCCGTACGGGACGCGGCGCGCCGTACCTTCGACGGGCTGCCGACCACCGTACGGACTTTTCAGCGCTCGGGGCCCTATGCCCTGCCCGCCGGTCTTCGGGCCGGGGAGGACGGGGCCCGCGACTCCGGCGAGCCCGATCTCACGCATTTCGCCGCCCTCGATCCCGGCCAGGTCCGGCTCGAAGATGGGCGGTTGCCCCGCGCGGGCGGCGCGGTGATCGAGGCGGCCGTGCCGCACGCCGCCGCCGAGCGGCTCGGGCTGGGACCCGGGGACCGGTTCGGCCTCGTCAACCGGCTCGACGGGCCCGATGTCCAGGTGCTGATCACCGGTGTCTACCGTCCGGCGTCGCCCTCCGCCGCGTACTGGAAGCTCGACGATCTTCAGGGGCGGGGGGTCAAGCAGGGCGATTTCACCACGTACGGGCCACTGCTCGCCGCTCCCGAGACCCTGAGCGGTGGGGCCGTGAGCGCCGGGGAGTCGGGGTGGCTGGCGGCTGCGGACTTCTCCGGGGTGAGCACCGGGCGGATCGACGCGCTGCGTGAGGCCGCTCGTAGCGGTGCGGAGGGGCTGCGGGGGAAGGCCGAGCTGAGTGGGGCCACAGCTGCCGCGACCGAGCTGCCGGTCGTTCTCGATCGGATCGAGCGGTCGCTGCTCGTGGCGCGGTCGACCCTGCTGATCGTCGCGCTTCAGCTGGTGTTGCTCGCCGGGTGTGCGCTGCTGCTGGTCGCCCGGCTGCTGAGCGCCGAACGCGCGGACGAGACCCGGCTGTTGCGGGCGCGTGGCGCGTCCCGTGCCCGGATCGCGCTGCACGCGGCGCTGGAGGCGCTGGTGCTCGCGGTGCCCGCGCTGCTGTGCGCGCCGCTGCTGGCCGGGCCGCTGACCCGGCTGCTCGCGGGGCAGGACGCGCTGGACCGGATCGGGCTGCGGCTCGACCTGCCCGGCGTCGGGGACCTCACCGTGTGGGGCGTGGCGGCGGGCGCGGCGCTGGGCTGCGCGCTCGCGGTGACGCTGCCCGCGCTGGCGTCGGCGGGCTTCCGCCCGGGGCGGGCGCGGGCGCTGCCCGGCGCGGTGCGGGCGGGCGCGGACCTGGGGCTGCTGGTGGTGGCCGGGGTCGCCTACTGGCAGCTCTCCCAGCAGACGTCCGGGCAGTTGTTCGGGGCGACATCAGGGTCGATGTCCGGGTCGACGTCCGGGTCGACGTCCGGGTCGACGTCCGCGTCTGTGTCCGGCTCTCTGTCCGGGCAGGCGTCCGCAGGCGTCGGCGACGGCACTGCGGGCGCCCTCGGGATCGATCCGCTACTGGTCGCCGCCCCCGCGCTGGCGCTGCTCGCCGGGACCGTGCTCACCCTGCGGCTGCTGCCGCCGATCGCCCGGCTGGCGGAGCGGCGGGCGACCGGCGGGCGCGGGCTGTCCGCCGCGCTGGCCGGCTGGCAGCTCAGCAGGCGGCCGATGCGCGGCGCCGGACCGGTGCTGCTGCTGGTGCTCGCCATCGCGCTGGGCATGCTCGCGATCGGACAGGGCGCCTCGTGGGAGCGCTCGCAGGACGACCAGGCCGATTTCCTCGCGGGCGCCCCGGTGCGGGTGCCGTCCTCCGGAACTCCGGAGGCGGGGCAGGCCGTCGCCTACGGCCGGCTCCCGCACGTCACCTCCGCCGCCCCGGCCACCCGTATCGAACAGCCGCTGTCCGGCAACCGGACCGCGACCGTGCTCGCGCTCGACACCGCCGAGGCCGCCGACGCACTGCTCATGCGCCCCGACCTGTCCCCCGAGCACGCCGGGCCGCTCCTTGAGTCCCTCGCCCCGCCGCAGCGCACCACCGGCGCCACGCTCCCCGAGGGCGCCACCGACGTACGGGTCACGGCCACCCTCTCCGGCGCCGCGCCCGGCACCACGGCCGACGTCCTGGTCACGGTCGTCGACGCGAACGGCGTCCCGTACGACCTTCCCGCCGGTCAGCTGCGGGCCGACGGCCGCCCGCACGTCCTCACCGCCGACCTCGCCGGAGCGACCGGCACGCTCGCCCTCACCACCGTCGAGTCCGCCGTCGCCCAGCCCCTCGGGCAGCCCGAACGGCACCGGCTGACCGTACGCGGGCTGAGCGCCACGACCGCCGACGGGACCCGGCGGACGGTACCGCTGCCCGGCGAGTGGGAGGCGAGGCCCGAGGGTGACCCCGACGACGCCGAGGCATCCGGCGACCCACGCGACGACACCCTCCCGACCCCGCCGCGACTGGTCTCGGACCAGCCGCCGAGCGCCGAGTACGGCACCGGATACCGGCCCGACGAATTCTCCTCCGGCACCCTCGTCACCGTACGGCTCCAGGTCGCGCAGCCCGCGCCGCCACAGCTCACGGCCATCGCCACCGACCGCTATCTCGACTCCACCGGCGCCCGCACCGGGCAGCGCGTCGACATCACCCTCGGCGGCGAGGCCCTGCCCGTGACGATCGTGCGCGCCGTGTCCGCGCTGTCGACCACGCCCGAGACCAGTGACGGCGGCGCCCTCCTCGTCGATCTGCGGGCCGTCAACCAGCAGCTCCATGTGCGGTACGGGTCCGCCCTGATGCCGACCGAGTGGTGGCTGGGCACCGGGCGGCCGGCCGATGCCGCCGCCGCGCTGCGCGACCAGCCCGCGCTCGATCCGGCGCAGGTCGTCGTGCGGGACGAGATCGCCGCCCAGTTGCGCGACGACCCCTTCGGCGCGGGGCCCGAGGCGGCCTTCACGGCGGCTGCGGGGGTGGCGGCGGCGCTGGCGGCGGTGGGGTTCGCGGTGGGCGCGGCCGGGTCGCTGCGCGAGCGGAACGCCGAGTTCGCGGTGCTGCGCGCGCTGGGCGCCCCGCGCCGTCGGCTGGCCCGCACCATCGCCGTCGAGCAGGGCGTGCTGGTGGGGCTGGCGCTGCTGGCGGGCACGGTCCTCGGCGTCTTCCTGACCCGGACCGTCATCCCGCTGATCGTGCTGACCTCCGACGCCACCCGGCCGGTCCCCGAGGTCCTGGTCGAACTCCCGCCGGGCCGCGTGGCCGTACTGCTCGCCGCCGTCGCGGTGACCCCGCTGCTGGTGACAGCGGCCCTGGCACTCCGTCGGACGGACCCGGTGGCGGCGTTGCGTGAGCAGGGGGGCGAGTGAGGTCCGTGAGGGGGCGGTTGAGGCTCGTGGCGGGGCGGACGGTGTCCGTGGCGGGGTGGTTGGGGCCCGTGGCGAGGCGGACGGTGTCCGTGACGGGGTGGTTGGGGCCCGCGACAGTGCGGTCGGCGTCCGTGGCGAGGCGGCTGGGGCCTGGGACGGGGTGGTTGGAGTCCGGGACGCGGCGGCTGGCGTCCGTGGCGGGATGGTTGGGGCCCGGGACCGGGCCACTGATGTCCGCGACGCGGCGGCTGACGCCCGCGACGGCGCGGCTGCGGCCCGTGAGGGGCGGTTGGGGTCCGTGAGCGAGCGGCTGAGGTCCATGAGAGGACGGCTGAGGTCCGGGGGACGGCGGCTGAGGTCGGGAGGACGGCGAGTGCAGCCTGCGGGACAGCGAGCGGGGTCCGAGGAACGGCGACCGAGGTCCGGGGGACGGTGGCCGAGGTTCACGGGGCGCGAGGCCGAGGCGGGATCCTCCGTCGTCGCCCCTTGGGTGCGGACCCGGCTGCGGTCCGCACCCGGTGCCGCCTGCGCGCTGGCCCTGCTGGTCCTGGTGACCGCCGGGCTGGCCGCCGCGTTCCCCCGGGCGCTCGACCGGTACCAGGACGACGGGCTGCGTCAGGCCGTCGACGCGGCCGGGGGCCACCGCACCACCGTCCAGATCTACGCGCCCGCGCCGGACATCGGGCTGCCCCGCGCCGAGCGGGAGACGGCGCTGCGGCCCGAGACGCTGACCCGGCAGTTCGCGGCGGCGGTCGGCGCGGCCGAGGAGCCCTTCGTGCCCGACCGGCGGGAGTCGGCGTACGGCGTGCGCACCACCGTCCCCCAGCCGGTGCCCGAGGAGTGGATCCCGCAGCCCAGCGGGCTGCCCGCCGAAGTCACCCTCGTCGCCCAGAACGGCCTCGCCGACCACAGCACCCTGACCGCCGGACGGCTGCCCCGGGCCACCTCGCCGGTGACCGCGGACACCCCCGAGGTGGAGGCCGCGGTCAGCGCCGAGACCGCGAAGAACCTGCGCATCGAACCGGGGTCGGTCCTCCATGTGCCCGGCACCGGACGCGAGCCGCTCGCCGTCCGCGTCACCGGCGTCTTCACCCCGCGCGACCCCGACGGCCCCTACTGGTCCACCGACCCGCTGCTGCACTCCCCCGTCCTCGCGCGCGTCCCCGACGACCCGGACGGCAGCGTCTACTGGCAGGGCGTCCTGCATCTCGCCCCCGAGGCCGCCCCCGCCATGCTCGGCACCCCCGGTATGCCCTCCCGCTACTGGCATCTCGCCCCCGCCCACAGCGCCCTGTACGCCCATGAACTGCCCCGGCTGCGCTCCGCCGTCGCCGCCCTGGAGTCCGGCCCCGGCCTGCGCACCGTCCGCTCCGCCACCGACGACCGCACCCTCGCGGTGACCGGCCTCGACGACGTCCTCGGCGAGTACGACCAACTGCGCTCCGGCATCGGCCCGCCGGCCTCCGTCGCGGCCGTCGGCACCGGCACCGTCGCCGCCGTGGTGCTGGTGATGGCGGGCGGCCTCGCCGCCGACCGGCGCCGCGCCGAACTCGCCCTGCTGCGCGCCCGCGGCGTCTCCCTGCGCGGTCTCGCCGCCCGGCTGCTCGGCGAGACGGCCGCCGTCGCCCTGCCCGCCGGTGCCCTCGGTCTGGGCGCCGCGCTGCTCCTGGTCCCCGACGGCCGCCGTGCGCCCGCCCTGCTCGCCGCCCTCGCCGCGACCCTGGTCGCCGCGCTCGCCCTCCCCCTGCGCGCCATCGCCGCCCACCGGACCGTCCGCGTGCACGACCCCCGTACCGACCTCACCTCCCTACGGCCCTCACGGCGCCGTACGGTCGCCGAGCTGACCCTCGTCGTGCTCGCGGCCGGCGCGGTCGTCACCCTGCGGGGACGCGGCGGCGGCAGCGGCGAACTGGCCGCCGTGGCCCCGGTGCTGGTCGCCGTGATCGCCGCCCTCGTCCTGGTCCGTCTCCATCCGCTGCCGCTGCGCGGGCTCGCCCGCCCCGTAGCCCGGCTGCGCGGCATCGTCGGCCCGCTCTCGCTGGCCCGCGCGAGCCGCGGTTCGGCCGCCGCCTCCGCCGTGCTGCCGCTGCTGGCGCTGTCCGTCGCGCTGACCACCGCGGCCTTCGGCGGCTCGGTCCTCGCGGGGGTGCACGAGGCCCGGGACCGGGCGGCGCTGCTCGCCATCGGCGCCGACGCGCGCGTCGAGGCGACCGTGCCACTCCCGGCCCAACTGCCCGAGCGGGTCCGCGAGGTGCCCGGCGTCCGGTCGGCGACCGCGCTGAGCGTCGACTACCAGGCCCGCCCCCACACCGCCCGCCAGGCCGTGCCGGTCGCGGCCGTGGACGTCCCCTCCTACGCCGCGCTCGCCGCCGGCACCGGCCTCGGTGCCTTCGGCGCGGACGAACTGCGCCGCCCTGCCGCCGGGAGCGATCCGCTGCCCGCCCTGGCCTCACCGGTCGTCGCCGAGACGTACGGCACCCGGCCGTTCCCCGTGCGCTTCAGCGACGGCAGCACCGCCGATGTCCGGATCGCGCTGGTCCGGGAGAGCACACCGGCCGTCTCCGGTACCGACTTCCTGGTCGTGGACCGCGCCGGGCTGAGCGGCGGGGCCGCCCGGCCGACGGCCCTCCTGGTGACCGGCCCCGACATCGACGGGGACGCGCTGCGCACCGCCGCCGGGAGCGGCGCGGCCCGGGTCGGTGTCCGGTCCGAGGAACGTGACCGGTTCATCGACTCCCCGCTCCAGGCCGGCGTGGAACGCCTCTACACGGCGGCCGTCCTCGCGGGCGCCGGTCTCGCCGCGCTGGCCCTGCTGCTGTCCCTGCTGCGCGCGGCCCCCGAGCGCGGCGCGCTTCTCGCCCGGCTCCGCACGATGGGCCTCACCCGCGCGCAGGGGCGCCGCCTGCTCGTCCTGGAGTCCCTGCCACCGGCCGCCCTGGCGGCGCTGGGCGGCGCCCTCACCGGATGGGCGACCATCCATGTCCTTGGCCCCGGCCTCGACCTGACCTCCCTCGCCCTGCCCCCCAACCACCCGGCCACCGCCCCCGCCGAACTACGCACGGACGCCCTGTCCCTGGTCGTCCCGTCGCTGACCATCCTGCTGCTGACGGTGGGCGTGGCGGCGGCACAGGCCTGGTGGACGGGCCGGCGGGGGGCCGTACGGGAGTTGCGGGCGGGGGATGTGCGGTGAGGCGTGGTGGCACGGCCTGGGCCGAGCCCCAGGCGAGCGGTCGCCGCCCCCGTACGACGACAGCTACCCGTACCAGCCAAGGAGCGTAAGGAGCGTCATGACGGCCTACCCCACCCTCACCGATCTCGCGGCCAGGGCCGGCGCCGCCCGCGCCACCCCCGCCTATGGCCATGACGCCCTGATCACCTGTGACCGGCTGGTCCGGATCTTCACCACCGACGGGGTGGAGGTGCAGGCCCTCCAGGGGCTCGATCTGCTGGTCCGCGAGGGCGAGTTGATGGCGCTGGTGGGGGCGTCGGGCAGCGGCAAGTCCACCCTCATGAACGTCCTCGCCGGGCTCGACACGCCCACCGCCGGTGCCGCGCGCGTGGCCGGCCGCGATCTGCTGTCGATGACCGCGAAGGACCGCCTGGCCTACCGCCGGGACGTCGTCGGATTCGTCTGGCAGCAGACCTCCCGCAATCTGCTCCCCTATCTGACCGCCGCCCAGAACGTCGCCCTGCCCATGCAGCTCACCGGTGCCCGCGCCCGCCGCCGCGACCGGACCGGCCGCGCCCTGGAACTGCTGGACCTGCTCCAGGTCGCCGACTGCCGTGACCGCCGCCCGCACCAGATGTCCGGCGGCCAGCAGCAGCGCTGCGCCATCGCGGTCGCCCTCGCCAACGACCCCGCGGTGCTGCTCGCCGACGAACCCACCGGCGAACTCGACTCCCACACCGCCGAACAGGTCTTCGCCGCCTTCCGCGACGCCAACGCGCAGCTCGGCACCACCATCGTGATCGTCACCCACGACCAGGCCGTGGCCGGGGAGGTGCGCCGCACGGTCGCCATCCGGGACGGCCGTACCTCCACGGAGGTGCTGCGGCGCAGCGAGATCGACGCGGCCACCGGCCGGGAGACTGTCGTGGCCCGCGAGTACGCCATGCTGGACCGGGCCGGACGGCTCCAGCTCCCCGCCGACTACACCAGCGCCCTCGGCATGCGCGACCGGGTGGCCCTGGAGCTGGAACGGGACCATATCGCCGTATGGCCGGACGACAGTGACCGGGACGACCGGTGAGGGCTGTGCGGGAGAACGGCGGTCGCGGGCCGGTCAGCGCACGCTGAGGCCCAGGGGGCCCGTGCCCGTCCGGCGGACCGCGATCGAGCCGTACGCGGTGCGCAGCCGGAGCCAGGCACCCGAGGAGACCAGTGCCAGGTCGCCGGGGGCGCCGGGGCGCAGGAAGCCCAGGGACTGGGCCGCGTGCACCGCCCGTACCGGCAGGTTGGTGTCACCGACCGTGCGGGACCAGATCTCCCGCCCGATCCCGTCGAGTTCGGCCCGGACCCTGCGCTCGGGGGCCAGCTCCTGCGTGCGGGCCTTGAACTCGGTGACCGCCGCCCGTACCAGCGCCCGCAGCGCCTCCGGTCCCGGCAGCCCCGGTTCGGGCCGCCAGCCGCCGCGCGGGGGCAGCACCCCGGCCCACGGCGGGCCGGTCACCGCGCGGGGCACGGCCGCGGTCGCCGCGGCCTCGTCCACGGACTCCAGCAGTTCTCCCGCGGACACCGTCACGTCCAGGGAGACATCCAGCCCGTTCTCGTACGGTTTCGCCAGCCGGACCGCGCGGATCGCCAGCACCTCGAAGGAGGGCGGGCGGCCGAAGACGGCGAGTGCGGTGCCGGTGGCCTGGAGGCGCACCGCGGCCGAACGGTCGTAATGGAGCAGCCGGGAGAGGAAGGCCGCGAGATCCGCCGCCTCCCCTTCGTCGGCGAGGTGGAGCGCCGTCATGCGGCGACGGCCTTCTCCTGGTCGTCCCGGAAGCCTTCGAGGAACTCGCGTTCCTCGTCGGTGATCCGGCGTGGGCGCTGAGCCTGGAAGTCGAACGGCACTATGACGGTCGAGGCGCGGACATAGACCGTGTCCCCGTCCTTCACCTCGTAGGTGAGGGTGAAGGACGCGGCCCTGATCTGCGTGACCCACAGCTCGATGTCCACGGGGGTGTGCCGGTGGACGAGCTGGCGTTTGTAGTCGATCTCGTGGCGGGCCACCACCGACCCCTGCTGGAAGTCCTTCTCCGGACGGAACAGGAAGTCGATACGGGCCTCCTCCAGATAGCGGAGGAAGACCACGTTGTTGACGTGGCCGTACGCGTCCATGTCCGCCCAGCGCAGTGGGCAGCGGTAGATGTGCCGCAAGGTCAGCCCCGGGTCAGCTTCTTGTAGGTGGCGCGGTGCGGACGCGCGGCGTCCGGGCCGAGCCGCTCGATCTTGTTCTTCTCGTAGGACTCGAAGTTGCCCTCGAACCAGAACCACTTGGAGTCGCCCTCGTAGGCGAGGATGTGGGTGGCGACCCGGTCCAGGAACCAGCGGTCGTGGGAGACGACCACGGCGCAGCCGGGGAATTCGAGGAGCGCGTTCTCCAGGCTGGAGAGGGTCTCGACGTCGAGGTCGTTGGTCGGCTCGTCGAGGAGCAGCAGGTTGCCGCCCTGCTTGAGGGTGAGGGCGAGGTTGAGGCGGTTGCGCTCACCGCCGGAGAGCACCCCGGCCGGCTTCTGCTGGTCCGGGCCCTTGAAGCCGAACGCCGAGACATAGGCGCGGGACGGCATCTCGACCTGGCCGACGTTGATGTAGTCCAGTTCGTCGGAGACCACGGCCCACAGGGTCTTCTTGGGGTCGATGTTCTCGCGGCTCTGGTCGACGTAGGAGATCTTGACGGTTTCGCCGACCTTGATGCTGCCGGAGTCGGGCTGCTCGAAACCCTGGATCATCTTGAACAGGGTGGTCTTTCCGGCGCCGTTGGGGCCGATCACACCCACGATGCCGTTACGGGGGAGCGTGAAGGAGAGGTCGTCGATGAGGACCTTGTCGCCGAACCCCTTGGTGAGGTTGGTGACCTCCACGACGATGGAGCCCAGGCGGGGGCCCGGCGGGATCTGGATCTCCTCGAAGTCCAGCTTCCGCATCTTGTCCGCCTCGGCGGCCATCTCCTCGTAGCGGGCGAGCCGCGCCTTGGACTTGGCCTGCCGCCCCTTGGCGTTGGAGCGGACCCACTCCAGCTCGTCCTTGAGCCGCTTCTGCCGCTTGGCGTCCTTCGCGCCCTCGACCTTGAGGCGGGTCGCCTTGGTCTCCAGGTACTTGGAGTAGTTGCCCTCGTAGCCGTGCAGCCGGCCGCGGTCGACCTCGCAGATCCAGCCCGCCACGTTGTCCAGGAAGTACCGGTCGTGGGTGACGGCCACGACGGTGCCCTCGTACTTGGCGAGGTGCTGCTCCAGCCAGTTCACCGACTCGGCGTCCAGGTGGTTGGTGGGCTCGTCCAGCAGCAGCAGGTCGGGCGCCTCCAGCAGCAGCTTGCACAGCGCGACCCGGCGGCGCTCACCACCGGACAGGGTGGTGACGGGCGAGTCGCCGGGCGGGCAGCCCAGCGCGTCCATGGCCTGCTCCAGCTGCGCGTCCAGGTCCCACGCGTTGGCGTGGTCCAGCTCCTCCTGGAGCTTGCCCATCTCGTCGAGGAGCGCGTCCGAGTAGTCGGTCGCCATCAGCTCGGCGATCTCGTTGAACCGGTCGAGCTTGCCCTTGACCTCGGCGACGCCCTCCTGCACGTTCTCCAGGACGGTCTTGTCCTCGCTCAGCGGGGGCTCCTGGAGCAGGATGCCGACCGTGTATCCGGGCGACAGGAACGCGTCGCCGTTCGAGGGCTGCTCCAGTCCCGCCATGATTTTCAGAACCGTCGACTTACCGGCTCCGTTCGGGCCGACGACGCCGATCTTCGCTCCTGGAAGGAAGCTCAGGGTGACGTCGTCGAGGATCACCTTGTCGCCGTGCGCCTTGCGCGCCTTGCGCATGGTGTAAATGAACTCAGCCAAGAGAAACCGTCCGGCAGCTTGAAATCTGGCAGTGGGCAGATACACCCCATCTTGCCCGACCGTCACCCCCTGGAGGAAACCAGTCTCAGTGGCTGGCGCTGACCTGGGGTTTCTGGGGCGGGTGGGGGCTTGTGAGGGTGGTGCGGGCCGTACGGGAGCCGACGGCGCGTCGCCGGGCCGTCGCGCGCTGTGGTGGGGCGGGTGGCTCGCTGTGGAGGTGTCAAGGAACGGGGACGGTCAGTCCTGGTGCGGGGCGGTTCTCTCGCGTTCGCGCAGGAGGATCAGTACCGCGCCGCCGATCACGACCAGGCCTATGGCGACTCCGCCGATCAGCGGGGTGGCGCCGGAGGAGCCGGACTCGGCGAGGTTGAGTTCCTCGGAGGTGCCGCCGCCGACGGTGGCCGGGCTGGGCTCGCTGAAGATCTGGGTGGTCTCGCCGTCGTTCGTGCCGCTGCTCTGGGTGAGGCAGTCCAGGACGCCGCTGAAGCGCTGCTCCAGACCGCCGGGACCGGTGATCGTGAAGTCGTACGCCTGGTCTTCGAGGAGCGGGACCGTCACCGTGCGGGTGGTGTCGGCCGGGATGGTGTGCTCGATGCCGAGGAGTTCGAAGGTGAAGGGCTTCGTGCCCGCGTTGACGGCGGTGATGTCGACGCCGCCCGCGGCGCAGTTCTCCCGCGCGGACAGGGCGGGTATCGGGCCGCTGTCCGCCCATACCGCGCTCGCGGCGGCGGTGACCGTGGACTCGCTGGACCCGGCGAGGATCTGGGTCTGGCTGCGGCCCTCGGAGGCGAAGGCGCGGCCCACCGGGACGGTGGTCGAGGCGTGCACGGTCAGCTCCGCCGTGCCGTCGGCCGCGTCGGCGGGCACGTCGAAGTACAGCCTGCTGCCGTCCTGCGCGGTGGTGACGGGCTCGCCCTGCTCGTCGACGATCCGTACGCCCGAGGTGGCGGCGTCGGCGGGCGGCGTCACCGTCACGCTGTCCGCGCCGGTGCGTACGGTGACCGGGCCGAGCAGGGTGCCCGGGGGGCCGGAGACCGCGGGCGGCTCCAGGGTCAGCGAGGCGCTGGGCTCCGCCGTGGACCCGGCCTTGTCCTCCAGGTAGTCGGCGAGCCGCTCCGCCTGCGGGTCGACGGCCTCCACCTCCGCGCCGTCCGAGAACCGCCAGATCGCCACCTGGGTGCCGGCCGCCGCGTCCTGCTCGGTGAGACCGGAGCCGATGCCCGCCTCGCGCGCCAGCTCCGTCAGGTCGTTGACCTTCGGGTAGGAGTTCTGGAGGATCCAGCGGATCTTGCCCGCGTTCTCGTTGGCGCCCAGTGAGGTGCCGCTCCATGGGGTCTCGTAGTACTTGGCGTCCTTCTGCGTGGGGGTGAGCAGGTCGACGCAGTACGTCTGGAGGGTGCCGCCGCCCTCGACGGACATCTCGAACAGTCCGGCCGAGATCTGGCGGTCGCCGGTCTCCTCATGGACGACCGCGTCCCCGTACGTCTTCAGCCCGCCCACCGTGGTGATCGCCCCGCCCTGGCCCGCCGCGGTCCCGTCCGCGGCGGCGGGACCGGCGGTGGCGAGCACACCGGCGACCGCGAGCCCGCACACCACCAGCGCGGCGGCGGCCGGACGGACCGGCCGACGCCCCCGCCCGGTGGAGACGAGCGGCACACAGAACGAAGAAAACACGGAACTCCCCTTCGAGCAGGACCTATCGATGTGGGGGGTGTGGTCCCACCAGCAGCATCAGCAGCCCCTGGAGCTATGCCCGGCATCCTAAGGACGCGGGCCGACCGTGCTTCCCCGTGATCTCCACGGGCAACCGATCCGACTCGGAATCGTTATCGCCAGGGCTGTCTTGAGCTGGGCTTATCGACAAATCCCCACGGTTGTTCGAGATTTATTCCGGGGTGCAGTCGCCGATAAGCCGCTTCAGGCTTCAGACCGGGGTGAACAGTGACATCACGTCACTGCCGCCAGCTCCGGCCGCTGTTGGGCGGCCTCCGCCTCGGAACCGGCCTCGGAACCTTCCGCCCGGCCCGGCGGTGTCTCCCAGTCGGGCTCGGGGCGCGGCGGCTGTGCGGTCGCCGCCGATTCCGGGCGGCCGGCGCGGCGGAAGGCCGAGGTACCGCGCGCCAGGTCGTGTCCGATCGCCGTCGCGTCGATGTCCGCCGAGGTCCAGCTCTGTCCCTCGCGCACATCGGTGCGGACCTTCAGCCTGCCCTGCACGATCACCGGGTCGCCCACCCCCAGCGACGCCGCCACGTTCGTGGCGAGCTGGCGGTTGGCCCAGACCGTGAAGAAGTTGGTGTGCCCGTCGGCCCACACCTGCTTCTCCCGGTCGAAGTAACGCGAGGTCACCGCCAGCCGGAAGCGGGCCGACGGGCCCGACGCCAGCTCGCGGTAGACCGGCTGCGTCGCCACGTTCCCCACCGCGCACACGCTCGTCTCGTTCATGGTCCACATCTCCTCCCCCGCCCGGCCGTCACGCCGGGCGGATACGCCGACGGGCCCGTCCCGTACGGCGGTGTCCGCCGCGGCGGGCTCGATCGCCTCGGGTCTCCCGGTCGTCCCGGGGTCGCCTCGGATCGTGTCCGCCGCGGACTCGCGCCGACCGCCGTCGTGGCGATCGCCGTGGATCCAGACTGCCGCCGCCGGGCCGGGCCCGCTGAGCCCTGTGGACGCCGTCCTCGCCTGTGGATAACTCCGCCACTCGAAGGTGGGGTTCCGCGACGGTGGGGGCCTCGGGGGTGGGGGGCTGGAGGGGCTCGGAAGGGCCGGAGGCTGAGGGGGCTAGGGACTGAAGGGGCTAGGGACTGAAGGGGGGCTCGGGACCGAAGGTTCGCAGGGGGCGAAGGGCCGGGGGCTGAGGGGATGCAGAGGCCCAAGGGCCGGGGGCTGACGGTTTGCAGGGGCCCAAAGGCCGGGGACTGAAGGTTCGCAGGACCCAAAGGCCAGGGACCGAAGGTTCGCAGGACCCAAAAGCCAGGGACCGAGGGCAGGCGGGGGCCCAAGGACCCGGACCGGCGACCGGGGCTTATCCGGCGCCCACCCCCACCACCCTCCCGTACTGCTCCCTGACCTCCCGGTACCGGAGCAGTTCCGCCGCCACCGGGTCCAGTACGCGGGCCCGTCCGCACCCCGCCGCGGCGTCCCGCAGCCGACGCTCGGCCTCCAGCCCGTACCGTCTGGCCGGGCCGCGGGCCGCCAGTCGGCAGCTCCACTCGACGAGCGGGCCGCCGACGATCCCGGTGACCATCAGCAGCACCGGTACGCCCAGGTTCGGGGCCATGAAGCCGGCGATCTGGCCCACCAGCCACAGCCCGCCGACGATCTGAAGGATCGTCATGGCGGCCTGGGCGAGTACGGCGACCGGCCACCAGCCCGGGCGCGGGGGACGTCCCGGTGGCAGCCCCGCGCGCGTGGCCAGGTCGTCCAGGGCCTCCGGCAGTCCCTGCGCGCCGCGTACCGCCGCCTCGCGCACCGCCTGCGCCCAGGGCGTGGCCAGCCCGGCCGACGCGCGGTCGGCGACCGTCCGTACGGCCTGCTCGACGCGCTGGCGCGCGGTGGCCTCCTCGTCCGCCTGCGGGCGCAGCGGGTGGCGGCCGGTGGAGGAATCGCCCCGGTCGTGGTACCAGCGCCACAGCCGCAGCCAGGGCGTGCCGCACGCGCGGTTGGCGTTGCGCAGCCAGGCGCGCTCGGCGGCCTCCCCGGCGGCGGTGGCGCCCACCGCGTCGGCGAGCCGCGCGGAGAACTCGTCGCGTGCCTCCTCGCTGAGCCCGGCGCGCCGCCCGGTGGCGTAGACGGGCCGCAGCCGGTGCGCGGCGGCGTCCATGTCGGCGGAGATCCGGCGGGCGGCGGCGCCCCGCTCGGCCACGAACTGGCCCAGCGCCTCGCGCAGCTCGCCCAGGCCGTCACCGGTGAGCGCGGACAGGGCGAGGACGTTGGCGCCGGGTTCGCCGTACTCACCGAGGGCGATCCCGTCCTCGTCCAGGAGCCGCCGCAGATCGTCCAGGACCTGCTCGGTGGCCTCGCCGGGCAGCCGGTCGATCTGGTTGAGGACGATGAACATGACCTCGGCGTGACCGGCCATCGGCCGCAGATAGCGTTCGTGCAGCACGGCGTCGGCGTATTTCTCCGGGTCGACGACCCAGACCACGGCGTCGACCAGGGCGAGCACCCGGTCCGCCTGCTCGCGGTGCTCCACGGCGGCGGAGTCCACGTCGGGCAGGTCGATCAGGACCAGCCCGCGCAGCTGCGCCTCGGCCTCCGGGCTGTGCAGGGGGCGGCGGCGCAGCCGGCCCGGGATGCCGAGCCGGTCGATGAGGGTCGCGGCGCCGTCGCTCCAGCTGCACGCGACGGGCGAGGACGTGGTGGGCCGCCGTACGCCGGTCTCGGAGATGGTGACCCCGGCGAGCGCGTTGAACAGCTGCGACTTCCCGCTGCCGGTGGCGCCCGCGAGGGCCACGACCGTGTGCTGTCCGGAGAGCCTGCGGCGGGTGGCGGCCTCGTCCAGCACCCGGCCCGCCTCGGCGAGCGTGCGGCTGTCGAGGCGGGTCCGGGAGAGCCCGATCAGTTCGCGCAGCGCGTCCAGGCGCGAGCGCAGCGGGCCGTCGAACGCCAGTGGCGTCACCGGCAGCGCACTGCCGACGCGGGTCTCGGCGGCCACCGGGGCGGGGGGCTGGTCCTCGTCCTCGTTCACCCGGCGGGCGATGAGTCCGTCGTCCCATGCGGGGCCTTCGGGCTCCGGGTGCGCCCTGCCGCCGGGACGGCGCGACTCGCCCGGGGACGCCTTGGCCGCCGTACGGGAGCCGCGCTCCTGGGGAGGGGCTTCGGCGCGCGGAGGGTCGGTGAGACGGGTGTCCTCGGTCCGGAAGCCCTCCGCGAGGGAGGCTTCCTTCCCGAAGCCCTCCGCCAGGGAAGCCTCCAACCGGAAGCCCTCCGCCGAAGAGCCCTCCACCCGGAAACCCTCCGCCAAGGAAGCGTCCGCCCGAAAGCCCTCCGCGCGGGCGCTCCCCGTACGACGGGGCGGGTCGGCCGGTACGCGCGCGGGGCGGGGGTTCACGGCTCGGTCGTGCCGGGCCCCGGAGGGGTGTTCCGACGGGGCGGTGCGGGTGCCGGGCTCGGGGTGCTCGGCGTTCCCGGCGTCCTTGGGGGGTGGGTTTTCGTAAACGGCGCCCTTAAGGGGCGGGTTCTCGTAAACGGCATCCTTGAGGGGCGGGTTTTTGTAGACGATCTCCTTGGGAGGCGCGCCCTCCAGGGACGCGCTCACGTCCGTGGCCTCATCGGAAGCACTCTTGCCGGGCTCTTCGGCCCGGTCGGCACTGTCGGCCCGGTCGGCGTGTCGCCGTCGTCCGGGGTGCTCCCGGTGCTCCACGTGGTCCACCTGCTCCGCCTGGTCCCGGTCAGCCTGACCCATGTAGTCCATCTGGTCCATCTGGTCCGCGTGTTTCCCTTGTCCGGCGTGGTCCGTCTGTTCGTGGTCAGTGACGGCGGTCACCGGTCACCTCTCCTTCTGAAGTACGGACAGCGCGGCGATCAGTTCGGCCTGGGGTTCGGGGTGGACGTTGAGCGCGTCGAGGGGGGCGAGGCGGCGCTCGCGTTCGATGTGCAGCACCCGGTCGGCGTACTCGCCGAGGAGCCGTCCGCCGCGGTCGCGCAGCCGCAGCGCGCCGTGGGCGCCGAGGCGCTCGGCGAGGCCCTCCCCGGCGGTGCGGCCCCGGCGTCCGCCGAGCAGGGCGGTGGCGACCAGGGCGGCGATCAGCTCGGGGTCGGGGGCGACGCCGCGGTCGAGGGCGCGTACCTCGTCCTCGGCGTATTCCTCCAGCTCACGGCGCCAGCGGCGGGCCGAGACGCCGATGCGGTGCTCGGCGGTCTCGGGCGGGAGGTCGCGCTCGGTGAGCCCGGGGGCGCCGGCGGCGGGCTCGCGGCGCCATGCCTCGTCGATGCGCTCGTCGGCGGCGGTGATGGCGCAGGTCAGCAGCTCGCCGAGGCTCTCCACGAGCGCGTCGAGGAGTTCGGCCGGGGTGCAGTCCAGGGGGAAGGCGCGCCAGCGTTTGAGGGCGTCGCCCGCGAGGACCGCGCCGGACTGGAGCCGGCCGCGTACGCGCGCGTGCTCGCTGTCGTAGGCGTTGTCGACGGCGGAGGTCAGGCGCAGGGCCGCCGCGTACTGGGCGGCGGCGGCACCGGCCAGCTCGGGCATCCGGGACTTGAGGGAGTCCAGGACGCCGTGGGCGGTGCGGGTCACGGTGTGGCGGCGGGCGCCGGGGTCCTGGGCCTGCTGGACGAGCCAGGTGCGCAGGGAGGCGACGGCGCTGGCGGGCAGCAGGCCGCCGCCCCAGGCCGACTCGGGCAGCTCGGGCACGGTGAAGCGGGGCACCTCGCCGAGGCCGGCCTTGGTGAGCAGGGCGCCGTACTGCCGGGAGACCTCGGAGACCACCTGGTGGGGGACCCGGTCCAGGACGGTGACCAGGCTGGCGCGGTACTCCTTGGCGGTGCGCAGCAGATGCCAGGGGACGGCGTCGGCGTAGCGGGCGGCGGTCGTGACCATCACCCAGATGTCGGCGGCGCAGATCAGCTCGGCGGCCAGGACGCGGTTGTCGGCGACGAGGGAGTCGACGTCGGGCGCGTCCAGCAGGGCGAGGCCGGGCGGGAGGGTTTCGGCGGTCTCGATGCGCAGGACGCGCGCGGGGTTCTCGCCGGGGAACAGGAGGTCGTCGCCGGGTTCCTGATGGGGCACCCAGACCCGGGTGAGCTGGGGCAGTACCCGCATGCCGCTGAACCAGTGATGATCCTCCGGATGGCAGACGAGAACCGGCGTCCGGGTGGTCGGCCGCAGCACGCCCGCCTCGCTGACCCGCCGCCCGACGAGGGAGTTCACGAGGGTCGATTTCCCGGCGCCGGTGGACCCCCCGATGACGGCCAGGAGCGGTGCTTCGGGCTCTCTGAGCCGGGGCACCAGATAGTCGTCGAGCTGGGCGAGCAGTTCATCGCGGTTGGCACGCGCGCGTGGGGCCCCCGCCAGCGGCAGCGGAAAGCGTGCGGCGGCGACACGGTCGCGCAGGGCGGAGAGTGCGTCGAGCAGCTGAGGCCGTACGTCCAAGGTCACCACATGCGAAGAATGCCCAATTTTAGGGGAATTCTGAAGCATATGCGCATGCCTGCGCGCCGACCGGACACAAGGGACGGAAGGGACGACCGGGGAGCAGTCACAGTCGAGGCATAACGAGTGCACAACACCCGGGGCGTAAGACGTCAAAAGCGATGCACGATTCGTACCTGCCTGCGATTATCAGGACCGCTTCACCGAACCTCCACATTGAGCCACGGAGGCGAAGCAACAGGGGCAGGGAACCCGGAGCTTTATCCTTGTCCCCGGCAACGTCACGGATCAGCCCGCACCCGGGCACCACGACAGAGGCCGCACCAGGCCCCCGTAGCTCAGTGGATAGAGCAGGCGCCTTCTAAGCGCTTGGCCGCAGGTTCGAGTCCTGCCGGGGGCGCAAACACGTCTTGGCCTGCGGAAACGTTGGTCCTTTTTCATTCTGGTCGGTTGCGCATCGCTTTCACACCAAGCGCTCGGGCCCCTTGCCACCTCACTCCACCAACAGAACCTCATCGGCACGCCCGGCCCGTGTCCCGGTCGAAACCGCCGTCGAAGGCGTCCGCACGGTCGCCGCGCGCATTCGGGTGGGGGCGGCCCGGACCGCCGACCACGACACCCTCGCCGACCGGCTCGCCGAAGCCCTTGGCCCCGAGGCTCAGCCCGAGGGCATCGACCCTGGCCCACACCCCGTCACTCGTCCTCGGAGTCCATGTCGACACCGGCGACGCCCAGCACCTCGCGCCCCGGGTCGCCTCCGCCGTCGGCGACAGCCTCAACCGCGCCTTGCCGGACGGCCCATCGACGTGCCCGCCATCACAGCGGCGACCGCATCCGCCGTCAGGGCGGAGATCCTCCGCCGCCTCAAGCCCCCGTTCACGCCGACCACCACAGCACCCGGGAGCCGCAGCGCGCGGATGTCCGACCGCGTCCACTGCTGGTGGCGCCGTGTCGCCCGGCTCCCTCTGGGTGGGCGAGGGACCGGTTGCCTGTTCCGGAATTCAGGGGGGATCGCCACGTGCTTTGCATGACCATGTCCTCATGAGAGAAGCCAGACGCAGATCCGTACTGACTTCGTTCGCCGGAGCCGCCCTCGGGGCCGGGCTGGTGGGCGGACAGGTGGTGGCCGCACCGCGCGCCACGGCCGCCACGACGGCCGGGTGTCCGACCGTGCCCGTCATCCCGCCCGCCGGCCGTTTCCCGTTCGTCTCGAACACGGACATCTACCGGCATCCCGACTACGCGGAGGGCACCCACTACGCGCGCCGCTACAAGCGCCAGGAGCGAACCGACGCCGACCTCACCGCGTCCTACCCTTTCACCCGCACCACCGTGCTGGCGCTGCACGGCGGCGGCATCGAGCCCGGGACCTCCGAGATCGCCCTCGGGATCGCCGGATACAACCCGGCGACGCTCGCCCCCGTGTCCGACAACCGGTCCGTGCACGACTACTGGATGTTCGAGGGGCTGCTCGGTACGCCCAGCGGCCCCAGCGATCCCAGCAACGGTGACATGCACATCACCTCCACCCACTGCGACGACCTGGTGGCGCTCTCCATGGCGGGCGGCAGCGCCAACGTGATCAGCGTGCACGGCTGCGCCGTGAGCCAGCTGAGCCCGCACATCCCCGATCCCGCGGCGAATTCGGTCCTGGTCGGCGGCCTCAACGGGGACTTCAAGGCACTTCTCACACAGGAGCTGGGGCTCGCCGGCTTCACCACGTACGAAGGCGACAACGTCCCCGCCCTGGCGGGAATCGATCCCGACAACCCGTGCAACCGCGGCCTGCTGCGCCAGGGCGCCCAGCTCGAACTCACCCTCGGACTGAGGCAGAGCATGTTCGGCACCTTCACCCGCACGGGTCGTCCCGGCAGCACCACCACGCAGTTCACCAACTTCGTCGTCGCTTGCCGCAAGGCCATCCACCAGATGGAGCAGCGCACGGACCAGGCGCACCACTGACCGCGAGGGTCCACCAGGCAGAGGCCCGGTGCCGTGACGGCGTACCGGGCTCCTGCGTGCCGGCTCTCGGGCGGACGCCGGAGCAGGCGCCCGCCCCTAGGCGATCGAGCAGGCGCCCACCCCACAGGTGCGGGGCGGGCGCGCCCAAGGTTGGGCCGCCGGGAGAACCCTGCGCACAGCGGAACGGCTCCCGGCCCATGGGCCAACGCCCAGCCTCGCGGCAGCGGGCCGCTGGGGAGTCCGATGGCCGCCGTCCGCCGCGCGTACCGGCCCGCCCAGCCCTGCCCGATCCGTCGCGAGGACGACAGGGCTCACCGCATCAACCGCCCGACGCCGAACCGGCTTCCGGAGGCTGTGCTGGTCAGTGGGCGGCCCGATAGAGCCCCGGGGCCAGATACACCGAGAAGCGGGGGTCGTCGCCGCCGCGGTAGGAGAGGAAGTTCTGGGTTCGGGATTCGGTGAGGGGGCGGTCGGCCAGGTCGTCCAGGAGTTTGGTGTAGGCGTCGGCGGCGGGGGAGTTCTCGGCGCGGAGGAAGGCGGACACCCGGGCGCGTACGGCGGCGTCGTGGTCGTGGACCGGGATCAGCGGGACGTAGATCGTCGCGCTCGGCAGGTCGTGGCGGGTGTCCAGGGTGAAGGTGGTGACCGGGGGCTTGCGGGCCCAGGCCGCCGTGCCGTGGGGGCCGTTGATCTGCTCCAGGGCGCGGGTGAACAGGCCGGGTATGTGATCGCGGGCCACCGCCGCCTTCGCGTCGATCTCGGCCGCGCTCACCCCGGAGTGCGCCAGATAGAGCTGGGCGCGGAAGTCCGGGCCGCCGGTCAGGTCCAGGGCGATGGCCACCGGCTCGTGCCCCGGGCCGAACTCGCCGAGATGGTCGGCCAGCGCCTGCCAGGGGGTGCCCAGACCGAGGGTGCGCAGGGCCTTCGCGGTGCGGTCGGCGGCCTGCTCCCGGCCTGCCACCGCCGGGTTGAGGAACACCTTGAACTCGGGTGCGGCACCGGGCCGCAGGGCCACCGCGTGGGCGAAGCTGAAGTAGCCCTGGGGGTCGTCGTCCCAGAACAGGTCCTCGACGGCCAGCAGCCGGTCGACGCTGACCCCCGGCCGCCCCGCCAGCCGTCGGGTCACGTCCATCGCGTCCCGCATCCGGGACAGCGCGGTGCCCTCGCCGGGCGGTTCGATGGAGAGCCGCACCCCGGCCCGCACCCCGGCCCGGTCACCGGCCCACACGACGGACGGTTCGAAGGGCGAGCCGTCGATCGCCACCCAGCAGGCCCGCTCGGGCGGCACCCCGACCGGCCGGCCGCCCCAGGGCTCGGTCAGCTCCCGGAGGAGGGCGAGTGTCGACTCCTCGCTCTCCCCGGTCAGACCCAGGCTCCGCCAGGTCCGCCAGACCCGGTCGGCCGCGACCTCCGCGTACGTCTGGGTGGGGCGATACCGGGGGGTGTCGAAGCGCATCGGGCTGCCGATCATCTCCGCGGTGACACCCGTGTCCGGGCGGTATGCGGTGCGGTCGATGCCTGAGGCGTCCATCGGGATCTCCTTCGAACTGTCATGCGCACAGGGGCCGTTACGGCGGGCGATCGTCTCACCGACCGTCCGGCCGTCGCCGTGCTTTGCCGAAGGTTGGAGAGCCGTCCCGGTGCGCTAGTGCGTCTTCCGGCCAATGTCAGGTGTGCCGTGCGGGGCAACCGATACGGCCGTGACGTGCTCCGGACAGCCCTGAGACGCTTCGTGGCAACACACAGAGGCCCGTACGGGCATCGGAAGGAAACGCTCCGGGGCGTACACCAGGGGTGTTGCACAGGGTGTTCACCAAGTGACGCTATGTGCGGGAGAAGAGCCGAAAATATGACCATGCCATTGGTGCGCCTGCCATCCTTTGACTCGCTTCGCCGCACGTCCAGGAACCGCCTGCGCCACCGCCCCTCCGGTGTCCGTCCGCATGCCCTCGACCGGGAATCACCACCGCGCTGATCCCGGCCGTGTGAACAGGAGTGCTGAGGAGTTCCGTGCACACGTCTGCCCCACGCCCCGAGGCACGCCGTCCCGACCGTCGCCCCCACGGCGACCCCGCGCTCCGCCTCGCCCCCTCCCCCGCCCCCGAACCCGGCGTGAGCCTGCCGCAGGCGTTCGCCCGGCAGGTCCGGCGCACCCCCGACGCGCCCGCCCTGATCAGCGGACCTCTGACCCTGACCTACCGTCAGCTCGACGCCCGGTCCGCCGCCCACGCCCGGCGGCTGAGGAGCGAGGGCGTCGGCCCGGAGACCGTCGTCGGCGTACTGCTCGACCGCTCCGCCGAACTGGTCGTCGCCCTGCTCGCCATCGCCCGCAGCGGCGGCTGCTCCCTGCCGCTGGACCCCCGCCAGCCGGCCGCGCGGCTCACGTCCCTGCTGGAACGGACCGGCGCCGCGCTGCTGCTGACCAAGGCGGGGCAGGTGGGACAGGCGGGGCAGGCGGGGCCTCCGGCCGGGCCGCGCACCCTCTCCGTTCCCCCGGTCGACCCGGACGCCCTCCCCGCCGCTCCGGACGCCCTCACCGCCACCCCGGACGCCCTCCTCACCACCCCGCCCGACACCACCGCGCCGCCCGAGACCCCCTCCGACGAGCCCCAAGTCGACGTCGATCCGCGACAGTTGGCGTACGTGATGTTCACCTCCGGTTCCACCGGCACCCCCAAGGGCGTCGCCGTCACCCATCAGAACGTGGTGGGGCTGGCCGGTGACCGGGCCTGGTCGCGCGGCGGCGCCCACGCCCGCGTCCTGCTCCACTCCCCGCACTCCTTCGACGCCTCGACCTACGAGCTGTGGGTGCCGTTGCTCACCGGCGGCGCGGTCGTCGTGGCACCGCCCGGGGAACTGGACGCCCGTACGGTCGCCGAGGCCGTCGTGCGGCACGGGATCACCGCGCTGTGGGTGACCGCCGGGCTGTTCGCCGTCCTCGCGGAGGAGGACCCCGCCTGCTTCACCGGGCTGCGCGAGGTGTGGACCGGCGGCGACGAGGTCCCGGCCGCCGCCGTGCGCCGGGTGCTGACCGCCTGCCCGGACACCGCCGTGGTCAACGGCTACGGCCCCACCGAGACCACCACCTTCGCCACCTGCCACCGGGTCACCGACCCCGACACGCTCGGCACCGTCGTACCGATCGGCGCCGCCATGGACGGGATGCGCACCGAGGTGCTCGACGCGCTGCTGCGTCCGGTCGCGCCGGGCGAGGTGGGTGAGCTGTACATCGGCGGCTCCGGTCTGGCCCGCGGTTACTGGGGGCGGCCCGCCCACACCGCCGAGCGTTTCGTCGCCGACCCGCACGGCGTCCCCGGCGCCCGGCTCTTCCGCACCGGCGACCTGGTGCGCCGCGCCCCGCACGGGCGGCTGGAGTTCATCGGCCGCGGCGACGACCAGGTGAAGATCCGCGGCTTCCGGGTCGAGCCCGGCGAGGTGACCGCCGTGCTCGGCACCCACCCCGGCGTCGCGCGGGCCGCCGTGCTGGCCCGTCCCGACCGCACCGGACAGCCACGGCTCGTCGCCTACGTCGTCCCCACCGACCGGCAGCCCTCCACGCCCGGCCCGGCCGGCGACGAATCCATCGACCAGTGGCGGCACCTCTACGACACCCTCTACCAGGACACCGCGAGCGCCCCCTTCGGCGAGGACTTCTCCGGCTGGAACAGCAGCTACGACGGCCGCCCCATCCCGGCGGAGCAGATGCGCGAGTGGCGGGACGCCACCGTGACCCGGATCCGCGAACTGCGCCCGCGCCGGGTGCTGGAGATCGGCGTCGGCACCGGGCTGCTGCTCTCCCGGCTGGCCCCGGACTGCGAGACGTACTGGGGCACCGATCTGTCGCCGCAGGTCGTGGCCGCCCTGGGCACCCATGTGCGGCGCGACCCCGCGCTCGCCGGGCGGGTCGAACTGCGCGCCCTGCCCGCCGACCGGACCGGCGAACTGCCCCGCGGCCTCTTCGACACCGTCGTCCTCAACTCCGTCACCCAGTACTTCCCCGACGGCGACTACCTCGCCGGCGTCCTCACCACCGCCCTGGACCTGCTCACCCCCGGCGGTACGGTCTTCATCGGCGACGTACGTCAACTGCGGCTGCTGCGCGCCTTCCACACGGACGTGCAACTGCGCCGACCCGGGGGCCCGGACGAGCGCGCGGCCCTGCGGGCGGCCGTCGAACAGAGTCTGGTCCGCGAGAAGGAACTCCTCGTCGACCCCGACTTCTTCACCGAACTCGCCGCCACCCTGCCCGACATCGCGGGCAGCGAGATACGGGTCAAGCGGGGGCGGTACGTCAATGAACTGACCCGGTACCGCTATGACGTGGTGCTGCGCAAGGCCGCCGCCGACCTGGACCCGCATTCGGTTGCGGTGGCTTCCGGCGTACGGGACATCGCCTTCGGCCGCGATATCGGCGGCCCGGGTGAACTCGGCGAACTGGCCGGCCGGTTGATCGCGTCCGGGGTGACGGAGCTGAGGGTGACCGGGGTTCCGGACGCCCGGATGGCGCCGGTGCATCGGGCGGTACGGGCGCTGGGCGCGCCGGAGACACCGGAAACTCCGGACGCGCCGGAGGCGCGGGGGGACGACGGGGGTGACCCCTTGGAGGTCCCGGAGGTCCGGGAGGCCCCTGAGGCCGTGGGCACCCTCAAGGCCCTGGAGATCCCGAAGGCCCAGGAGGGCTCAGGGGACCCTGAGAACCGCGAGAACTCCGAGAACTCCGAGAACCTGGATGTCCCGGACGATCCGGACGTCGATCCGGACACGGACCTGGAGGAGTTCCACCGCATCGCCGAAGGACTGGGGCTGCGCGCCTCCGCCCGCTGGTCGCCCACCGCCCCCCACACCCTCGACCTCACCCTCACCGCCCGGCCCCCGGGTACCCCCGCGCCCGGCACCTCCAGGCCGTCCGGTGTGCCACTGGCGTCGCTGGTCAACGCCCCGGCGCGGGCCCGTGACACGGGCGCGCTGCTGGCCTCGGTCCGTGCCTTTCTGGGCGACCGTCTGCCGGAGTACCTCTTACCGGCCGCCACGGTCGTCCTGGACAGCCTCCCGCTGACCGCCAACGGAAAGGTCGACCGGCGGCGGCTGCCCGAACCCGGCGTGGGCGCCGCCCCGGACGGACGGGCCCCGCGCGATCCACTGGAGCGGCTGCTGTGCGAATTGTTCGGGACGATCCTCGGTGTCGGCGACGTCACCATCGACGACAGTTTCTTCGCGCTGGGCGGCCACTCGCTGTCCGCCACCCGGCTCAGCACCCGGCTGCGGGCCACCCTCGGTGTGGAACTGCCGGTGCGCAGCGTCTTCGAGACACCGACGGTCGCCCAGCTCGCCGACGCGGTACGGCTCGCCTCGGCCGGGCGGCGACCGGCGCTCACCCCCCACCCGCGGCCCGAGCGGATACCCCTCTCCCCCGCTCAGCACCGGCTCTGGTTCCTGGCCCAGCTGGACGACACGGGAGCCGCGTACCACGTACCACTGGTCCTCGACCTCGACGGCCCGCTGGACCGCGTCGCCCTGGAGCGGGCCCTGGCCGATGTCATGGCCCGGCACGAGAGCCTGCGCACGGTGTTTCCGCAGGTCGACGGGGTGCCGTACCAGTGGGTGCGGGACGTCTCGGCGGCGCGGCTGGACCTCGGCGAACCTCAGCCCGTCGGGGACGCGCCCGCCTGGGCCGCACCCGCCCCTGACTTACTCACCCAGGACTCGCTCACCCCAGACACTCCCACCCCGGCCCCGCCCGCCCAGGACAGCACCCTCGCCCAAGACCCCCTCACCGAAGCCATCGCCGCCATCGTCCGCCCGTCCTTCGATCTCGCCCGGGATCTCCCCGTACGCGCTCGGCTGCTCCGTACCGGGCCGGAGCGCCATGTGCTGGTGCTGGTGGTCCATCACATCGCCTGTGACGGGTGGTCCCTGGCGCCGCTGTGGCGTGACCTCGCCGCCGCGTACGCCGCCCGTCGTGCGGGCCGCGCGGCGGACACCGAGCCGTTGCCGGTCCAGTACGCCGATTACACGCTCTGGCAGCGGCGGGTGCTCGGCGACGAGAGCGACCCGGACAGCCCGGCGGCTCGCCAACTCGCCTACTGGAAGGCGGCGTTGAGCGGCCTGCCCGCGCGGATACCGCTGCCCGCCGACCGCCCTTCGGCACCCGCGGACGCCACCCCGGCCCAGGACCGAGCCCAGGCCGCCGCCCCCGGCGCCGCCCTGCACTTCACCCTCGACGCCGACCTCCACCGCCGGACAACCCGGCTCGCCGAAGAGCTGGGCGCCAGTGTCTTCATGGTGCTGCACACCGCGCTGGCCGCGCTGCTGAGCAAGCTGGGCGCGGGGCAGGACATCGTGATCGGCACCCCGGTCGCCGGGCGCACCGACACCGCGATGGACGACCTCGTGGGGTTCTTCGTCAACACCCTGGTGCTGCGCACCGACACCTCCGGCAACCCGTCCTTCCGCGAACTGCTGGCCCGGGTCCGCGAGGGCGACCTCGCCGCCTACGCGCACCAGGATCTGCCCTTCGAGCGGCTGGTCGACGCCGTGGCGCCCGCCCGGCGCGCAGGCCACCACCCGCTGTTCCAGGTGCTCCTCGCGCTCCAGAACGCGCCGGGCGAACCCCCGCGGCTCCCCGGGCTGGCCGTGGCCCGGCGGTCCGCCGACACCGGGGCGTCCCGGCTCGACCTCGGTCTCAGTCTGGAGGAGCACCACGGCCCGGGCCTGCGGCCCGAGGGGATGGCGGGCGTCGCCGAGTACCGTACGGACCTGTTCGACCGGGCCGGCGTCGAGCGGCTGGTGAGCCGCTTCACCCGGCTGCTCGACCAGGCCACCGCCGACCCCGGCCGCCGCCTCGGCTCCCTGGACGTGGTGCTGCCCGCGGAACGCACCCGGCTGCTCGACCGCAGCGGACGCCCCGGCGAGGACGTACCCCGCCGCACCCTGCCCGATCTCTTCCACGCCCAGGTCCGCCGGACCCCGCGCGCCGTCGCCCTGCGTCACGACGACGGCGCGGGACGGGTCCGTACGGTCGACTACCGCACCCTGGACCGGCGTTCCACCCGGCTGGCCCGTGAGCTGATCGCGCACGGCGTCGGGCCCGAGCGCCTGGTGGGCATCGCCCTGCCCCGTACCGTGGAATCCGTCGTGGCCGCCCTCGCCGTCCTCAAGGCCGGGGGCGCGTACGTCCCGCTGGACCCCGGCTATCCCCCCGCCCGGCTGACCCTGCTGGCCGAGGACGCCCGGCCCGCGCTGCTGCTCACCGACACCGCCACCGCACCCGTCCTGCCCGAGGGACCGCGGGTGCCCAGGATCGTCCTGGACGCCCCGGCGACCTGGCGGGCCGTCGCCGCGCGCTCCTCCCACCCGGTCACCGACACCGACCGGAGCGCCCCGCTGACCCTGGGGCATCCGGCGTATCTCGTCTACACCTCCGGCTCCACCGGCCGCCCCAAGGGTGTGGTGGTCACCCACTCCGGCATCGCCGGGGTGGCCGAGGCCCAGCGGCGCCGGTTCGGGGTGACGGCGGACAGCCGGGTCCTCCAGTTCGCCCCGCACGGGTTCGACGGGGCGGTGTGGGAGGTGTGGGGCGCGCTGCTGACCGGCGCGACCCTGGTCATGGCGCCCGCCGAGGCCACCGCCCCCGGCCCCGCGCTCACCGCGCTGGTGGCCCGGCACCGGGTCAGTCACGCCACCCTGCCCCCGGCCGCGCTCGGCGTCCTGGAGCCCGCCCGGCTGCCGTCCCTCACCTCGATGATCGTCTCCGGTGAGGCGTCCTCCGCGGAGACGGTCCGCCGCTGGTCCACCGGGCGCCGCCTGCTCAACGGCTACGGCCCCACCGAGACCACCGTCTGCGCCACCCTCAGCGACGCCCTGTCCGACCCCGTCGCCCCGCCGCTGGGCCGGGCCACCGTCAACGCCCGCGTCTATGTCCTCGACCCCGATCTGTGCCTGGTCCCGCCGGGTGTGGTGGGCGAACTCCATGTCGCCGGTGCCGGGGTGGCCCGCGGATATCTGCGCCGCCACGCGCTGACCGCGGACCGGTTCGTCGCCGACCCGTTCGGCGCGCCCGGCAGCCGTATGTACCGCACCGGCGATCTGGCGCGCTGGACCCCGGAGGGCGACCTGGAGTTCATGGGCCGCCGCGACGACCAGCTCAAGATCCGGGGGTTCCGGGTCGAGCCCGGCGAGACCGAGGCCGCCCTGCTGGCCCTGCCCGGGGTGGCACAGGCCGCCGTCGTACCGCGCCCCGACCGGCACGGCGCCACCCTGCTCGCCGGATACGCCGTCCTCGCCCCGGAGGCACCCGAAGCACCCGAAGCACCCGGCACGCCCCACACGCTCGACCCACCCGACGCGCCCGACGCGCCCGGCACGCCCGGCACGCCCCACACCGACCTACCCCGCGCCGACGGGCACGCCCTGCGCGCCCGGCTGGCCGCCACCCTGCCCGACCATCTGGTCCCGGCGGTGGTCGTGGTGCTGGACGCGCTGCCGGTCACCCCGACCGGCAAGATCGACCGGGCCGCGCTCCCCGCCCCCGAGTTCACCCCGCTGGCCACCGGCCGCGCACCGCGCACCGCGGACGAGCGGCTGCTGTGCGCGCTGTTCGCCGAGATCCTCGACGTCCCGCACGTCACCCTCGACGACAGCTTCTTCGCCCTCGGCGGGCACTCGCTCCTCGTCCCCCGGCTGATCAGCGCATTGGGGCAGCGCATGGGCCGTACGGTCGCCGTCCGCACCCTCTTCGAGCACCAGTCACCGGCGGCCCTGCTCACCGCGCTCGACGCCCCGGCACCTCCCCCCGGCGGCTCCACCGACCCGGACCCGGACCTGCTGGCGGCGGACGCCCGCCTGGACCCCACGGTCACCGTCACCGCGCGCCCCCGGCGGCCGGCCGCGACCGGCGAGCACCTGCTGCTGACCGGCGCGACCGGCTTCCTCGGCACCCAGCTGCTGCGCGAACTCCTCGACCGCACCGACGCCGACATCCACTGCCTGGTACGGGCCACCGACGAGCCGGACGCGCTCACCCGCATCCTCGATGCCCTCGCCGCACAGGGCACACCGCCCGACCCCGCCGCGCGGCGCCGGATCGTCCCCGTCCCCGGCGATCTGACCCGGCCGCTGCTCGGGCTGACACCGGAACGGTTCGACGCGCTCGCCGGGTGCGTCACCGCCGTCTACCACAACGGGGCCCGGGTGAGCGCGGTGGAACCGTACGCGCTGCTGCGCCCGGCGAACGTGAGCGGGACCACGGAGGTGCTGCGGCTGGCGGCGCGGGCCGGTGGGGTGCCCGTGCACCACATCTCCACGGCCGCCGTCGCCGTCGCCCGCGACGAGTACGCGGACGAGGGCGGCGACGGGCCGACGCGGGCCGTCCCCGAGGCACGTCGGCTGACGGCGGATCAGGTGATGCCGGGCGGCTACCCGGCCAGCAAGTGGGTCGCCGAGGAACTGGTGTGGGCGGCCGGTGAGCGGGGGGTCCCGGTCACCGTGTACCGCTGCGGCCGGATCGGCGGCGACAGCCGTACCGGGATCGGCTCCGACCGGGATGTGTTCTGGCATCTGGTACGGGCCATGCTGCTGATCGGCGCGGCCCCGCGCCCGGAGCCGGGTCCGGCGGGCGGGCCGGTCGTCGATCTGGTGCCCGTCGACCGGGTCGCCGCGGCCGTCGTGACCCTCTCCCGCCGCCCCGGCACCACCGGTCTGACCCACCAGCTGAGCTGCCCCGATCCCATCCCCGTCGCGACCGTGCTAGACGGGCTCCGCGCGCTGGGCCACCCGCTGGCCGAGCTGGACGCCGGCACCTGGGCGCACACCGTGCACGAACACGGCCGCGCGGGCACCGCCGACCTGGACGCGGCGACGCTGCTCACCGGCACCCTGCCCGCGCTCGCCCGGCTCGGACGGCTCCGCTTCGACCGTGCCAACACCCTCAGGGGGCTCGCGGGTTCGGGGGTCGACCTGCCCGGGCCGGACGCGGCACTGCTCCGGGCGTACCTCGACCGCTTCACGGAGTCGGGCTTCTTCCCGCCACCGCCACCGCCGTCCCGGCCCACCCCGCTCTGACCCCGGCCCCGATTCCCATTCCGGTTCCGGTTCCGCCCCTGCCGCCGACCCCGCCTCTCTCCCCACGGAAGGACGACCTGTGAGTGTGAGCAACCCCTGGGAAGACGCCGACGCCGTCTTCCTGGTCCTGGTCAACGACGAGGACCAGCACAGTCTGTGGCCCGCCTTCACCCCCGTACCGGCGGGCTGGCGGACCGCCCACGGACCGGCCGCCCGCACCGAGTGCCTGGCCTATGTGGACGAGCACTGGACCGATCTGCGGCCCAAGAGCCTCGCCGTCCGCCCCGACCGACTCCCGGAGGCACGCACCGCATGAACGAGCAGGCCGTCCCCCAGCACCCGGCCGCCGCGGCCACCCCGCCCGCCTACCCCTTCACCGAGGCCGTCGCCCTCGACGTCGACCCCCGCTTCGAGCGGCTCCGGGCCGAGGAACCCGTCGCCCGGGTCTCCTGCCCGTACGGCGAGGACGCCTGGCTGGTCACCAAGCACGCGGACATGAAGACCATCCTCGGCGACCCCCGCTTCAGCCGGGCCCTGGCCGCCGAGCACGACGAGTCACGGCTGACCCCGCTGCCCATCAACACCAGCATCCTGGGCATGGACGGGAGCGACCACGCCCGGCTGCGGCGGCTGCTGGCCAAGGTGTTCACCACCCGCCGGGTGGAGGAGCTGCGTCCGCGCGTCGAGCGGGAGGCCACCGCGCTGCTGGACGCGCTGGCGGCGGCGGGCGCCCCCGGCGATCTGATGGAGGGCTTCGCCGTCCCGTTCGCGGGCACCGTCATCTGTGATCTGCTCGGTGTGCCCTACGAGGACCGGGAGCGGTTCCGGGGCTGGCTCGACGCGTTCTCCGCGACGACCGTGATGTCCGAGGACGAGATCGAGGAGGACACCCGGCGGCTGTACGACTACATCGGCAAACTGATGGTCCGCCGCCGTGAGGCACCGCGCGACGATCTGATCAGCGCCATGGTCAAGGCCAGCGACGAGGAGGACCGGCTCTCCGAGCAGGAACTGATCGAACTGGCCAGTGTGCTGCTGATCGCCGGGCACGAGACGGTCTCCTCCCAGCTCATCGACTCGATCCATGTGCTGCTGACCCACCCCGCCGAACTGGCCCGGCTCCGGGAGCAGCCCGAGCCGCTGGTGCCGGGCGCGGTCGAGGAACTCCTGCGGTACGTCCCGCTCATCTCCCATGTCACCTTCGCCCGCTACGCCCGGGAGGACGTGGAACTGAGCGGCACCCTGGTGCGCGCCGGGGAGTCCGTGCTCCCCGCGATCCCCTCCGCCAACCGGGACGAGTCCGTCTTCGAGCACCCCGAGCGCTTCGACCCGACCCGGGACCCCAACCCCCATCTGGGCTTCGGCTACGGCATCCACCGCTGCCTGGGCGCCCCGCTGGCCCGGCTGGAGATGCAGGTGGCGATCGAGACGCTGCTGACCCGCTTCCCGGACCTCGCGCACGCGGTGCCGGTGGAGAGCCTGGAGTGGAAGGACGGCATGCAGGTACGCAGTCTGCTGCGGCTGCCGGTGACCTGGTGACGTAGCCCCGCCCCCTTCGACGCCCCACCGACGCCCCTCCGACGCCCCGCAGGGGCAACAGGCCCTCGGCCCCGCCTACCCCTCCAGGCGGGGCCGAGACCCGTGTCAGGCCAGTCGCCAGCCGGGGTCGGCGGGGCTGCTCTCCTCGGTGGCCGCCGGATCGAAGGCGGCGACCGGCCCGAGCACGCCGTCGACGGCGGCCACCACCTCGTCGTCCAGTTCCGCGTCGGCCGCCTTGGCGTTGCCGGTGAGCTGCTCCGGCCGGGACGCGCCGAGCACGGCGGCGGACACGTTCGGATGCCGCAGCACCCAGGCCAGGGCGAGCTGGGCCACGGTCAGTCCGAGGTCGGCCGCGATCGGCCGCAACCGCTGCACCCGGCCCAGCACCTCTTCGGTGAGCCAGCCGGCCAGCACCTCGGAGCCGTCGTTCACGGCACCGGCCCGGGATCCCTCGGGCCAGCCCCGCCCCGGCGCGTACTTGCCGGTGAGCACCCCCTGGGCCAGCGGTGACCAGACGATCTGCCCGATGCCCAGTTCCTCGCAGACCGGCATCACCTCGGCCTCGGGGACCCGCCACAGCGCCGAGTACTGCGGCTGGTTGGAGATCAGCGGGATACGCAGCTCACGGGCGAGGGCATGGCCGCGCCGCAGTTGCCCGGCGGTCCACTCGGAGACCCCGATGTAGTGCGCCTTGCCCGCGTGGACCACATCGGCGAACGCCTCCATGGTCTCCTCCAGCGGCGTGGAGACATCGAACCGGTGAGCCTGGTAGATGTCGACGTACTCCATGCCGAGCCGCCGCAGCGAGCCGTCCAGGGACTCACGGACATGCTTGCGGGACAGTCCGCTGTCGTTGCGCCCCGGGCCGGTGGGCGCGAACACCTTGGTGAGGATCTCCAGCCCTTCCCTGCGCTCGCCCTTGAGCGCCCGCCCCAGTGACTCCTCCGCCGCGCCGTCCGCGTAGACATCGGCGGTGTCGAACGTCGTGATCCCGGCGTCGAGCGCCGCCCTCACACAGGCCGCGCCCGTGTCCGCGCTGTTCGTGTCAGTCCGTGTCAGCCAGTTGCCATAGGCGAGTCGACTCACGACCAGCCCGCTGTTCCCCACATGACGGAACTTCATATGCTCACGCTAGCAAGGCAGTTGACCTTGCCGGTCGGTCTTCGGCCATCCGCGCATCACCGGCTGGGACCGGTGCCGGTCCATGTCCCCCAGGGGGTGCGGCGATGGCACTACAGCCCCAGTGCCCGGAGGGTTTCGGCTTCTTCGGACGGGGCGTTGAGCTGCTGGCTGAGGGCGAGGCTGGCCGTGAGGTGGGCGCGGGCCTGGGTGAGTCGTCCGGTGGCGTGCTCGGCTTCGCCCAGGGCCCGCAGGACCTGGCATTCCTCCAGGACCGCGTGGATCGTGCGGGCGATGGTGAGTGCGGTGGCGTGGTGCGGCAGGGCCTGTTCGCTGCGGCCGGTGGCGTGCAGGGCGCGCCCGAGTCCGTTGCGGGCGATCGCCTCGCTGCGGCGGTCGCCGATGGTACGCAGCACGGGCAGGGTCTGGTCGTACAGTTCGAGAGCTTCCTGCGGCCGGCCATGGGCGCGCAGGGTGTCCGCCAGGTTCATCTGGAGGATGGCGTACTGGCCCGTGCTGCCCAGGTTCCGCGCGATCTCGATCGACTTCCGGTAGGCGCCGATGGCGTTGTCCAGGCTGCCCGCCTCTTTGTACAGCTCGGCGAGGTTGTTGAGCGCGATGAACTGGCCTCGCCGGTCGCCCACGTCACGGAAGCGGGCCAGGCCGTTGAGGAAGTACTTGAGGGCGTCCTTGTGCCGTTCGAGACGGAGACTGAGCATGCCCAGCAGATTGAAGCTCCGGCCCTGCTGGAGCCGGTCGGGCTTGCGCAGCCGGATGCTCAGGGCGCGCTGCTGCTGGTGCAGTGCCTCGGTGTGCCGCGCGGTGTGCCAGTAGGAGATGGACAGCTGGTGGAGGGCTTCGGCTTCGAGGTCCTCGTCGTGCAGTTCGGTGGCCAGCTCCAGGGCCGTCCGCGCACTGCGGATCGCCTCGTCGTAGCTGCCCGCGTTGGCGCAGATGCCGCTGAGGTCGATCAGGGCCCGGCCGTGGGACCGCTGGTCACCGGTGTTCTGCCAGTGGACGACCGTCGCTCGCAGGAGCGGGGCCGCCGTACCGAGGTATCCCTCGCTGCCCAGGAACCCGGCCATCGTGTGGGCGAACAGGGCACGCCGGTGGGGTGAGCCGTGCGCACGGGTGTACTCCAGGGCGGCCAGCAGGTTCGGCCCCTCGCTGGTGAACCAGTGGTGCGGGTCGGGGACATGCCGTGCCGGTGTGCGGGGCGGATCGGGCAGGGTGATGCGAAGGCGGTGCGGGTAGGCGGCCCGGTCGGCCCGGTCGGCGCTGTACAGATAGTGGTCGAGCAGCCGCTGGAGGGCGAGCCGGTTGTCGGCCTCGTCATCACGCCGGGCCAGGCTGGAGGCGTATTCGCGCAGGAGGTCGTGGAGCCGGTAGCGGTGCGGAGCGGGCTCCGAGATCAGATTGACGGCGAGGAAGTCCTCCAGGACGCGCTCGGTCTCCTCGATGGGGAGGCCGGTGAGCGCGGCGGTGGCCTCGGGTCCGAACTCGGTGCCGATGTGCAGGCCGATGCGACGGAAGATCTTCTGCTGTACGGGGGTGAGCGTGCGGTAGGAGACGTCGAAGGCCTGGGCCATCGCGTAGTGGCTGTCCCGGAGTTCGGGCAGCCGTCCGCTCGCCTGGCCGAAGCGGGCCACGAGGTCGGAGATGCTCCAGGAAGGGCGGGCGAGGAGGCGTCTGGTGGTGATGGCCAGCGCGAGGGGGAGATCTCCGCACAGCCGGGCCAGTGTGGCCGCCTCCGCCGCGCTGGGGGCCTGTTTGCCACCGAGCATGCGCTGGAGGAGCGCGACGGAATCCGCGCGGGTCAGCGCGCCCAGCGCGACATGGTGGACCCCGGGGAGACCGGTCAGCTGCTGCCGGCTGGTGACGATGATCGCCGCGGCGCAGTCCCCGGGCAGCAAGGGGGTGATCTGCGCGGCGTCGGCGGCATCGTCGAGGACGGCCAGGAAACGGCGGCTGCGGGCTGTGGTGCGCCACAGCGCGACCAGTTCGGGGAGGTCCTGGGGCAGCGCGGCCGACGGCGGGCCGAGCAGGCGCAGGAGTTGCTGGAGCGCCTCGGCGGAGGTCAGCGGCGGCTGGAAGGGGGCATGGCCGCGCAGGTCGATGAAGACCCTTCCGTCGGGGAAGTGGTCGCGCAGCCGATGTGCGGCGTGCACGGCCAGGGCGGTCTTCCCGGAGCCGGGCATACCGGTGACGGCGGCTGCGGTGACGGGGCGGGTGTTTGTCCTCGGAGCTGTGCCTGTCCCGGGACCCTTGCTAGTCGCCGGATCTGTGCTCCTCCACGGACCTGTGCTTGTCCCAGGGCCTGTGCTTGCCCACGGACCTGTGCTTGCCCCAGGTCCTGTGCTTGTCCACGGACCTGCGCTTGTCCCAGGACCTGTGCTTGCCCACGGACCTGTGCCCGTCCCCGGCGGACCTGTGCTCGTCCCCGCACTCTGCCCATCCGGGCCCGGCCCTGTGCTCGTCCCTAAACCCAGCCCCGTACCCGTACCCAGCCCCGTACCCGTACCCGTACCCGGCCCCGCGCCCAGCCCGCCCGGCGGCCCGGCGCCCGGCTCTCCCCCGCTGGTCAACGCGTCGATCAGCTGGTCCACTTCGGCCTGTCGGCCCACCCAGGGCACATCGGGCGGCAGGGTGTCGGGGGCGGGGAGCAGGGTGCTGCCGTGGGAGGCGCCGGTGCGGGGCAGCAGCGCCGGGACCGGGGTGCGGGCCAGCACGCCGCGGTGGATGTGCGCGAACTCGTCGCCCGGATCGGTGCCCGACTCCCGCAGCAGGTGGAGCCGGGTGCGGTGCAGCAGGCGGGTGGCGGCCTCGGTCCGGCCGCTTCCGTGCAGCGCGAGGGCGAGTCGGCCGATGAGGGTCTCGTCGGCCAGGTGCCGCTCGGCGAGGGGCTGAAGGCCCATGACGGCTTCGGCGTAGCGCCCCTGGGTCAGTGCGATGTCGGCGCGCAGCAGCGCGGTCGCCAGATTCTTCTCGTCGACGAGACCGCGCAGATACGCGGCCCAGGAGCCGGGCAGTCCGGACAGCGGCTCCCCGCCCCATAATCGGGCCGCTTCCTGCCAGGCCTGTGACGCCTCGCGGTCACTGCCGCTGTCGGCCAGCCAGCGGCCCTGATCGAGGAGGGTGAGATAGCGGCGCAGGTCCACGGTGTCGGGGTCCACCTGGAGCCGGTAGGTGTGGGTGCGGCTGATCACCGCGGGGGCGTGCGGCCCGGCGAGGGTGGACAGCGCTTTGCGGATACGGGAGATGTGCGGATACAGGGCTTCGCGCGGTTTGGCCGGGGGATGCTCGTCCCAGACCCGATGGACCAGCGTGTCCATGCTCACCGTGCGGCCGGCGTCCCAGGCCAGGGCGGCAAGGGTGAGCGCTTCCTTGGGTGTTCCGGACGGGATGTGTTCTTCCCCGGCCCGTAACTCGACGGTGCCCAGCAGTTGAATGTGAAGGTCCACCAGTGACCTCTTCGCCGGTACGGTACTGCCCCATGTGAGAATGGCACAGCATGACTGTCATGGCCATGATGTGGCGGTATGAGGTCCGAAATCGTACCCGTCAGAAACAGTGGAGCTGAGCCTCATTCGCCGGGAAAACAAGGGTCTGCGCAGTGGCCATCCATGAATTTCGCTGGGTGTGCACCGGACCGGCCTGATGGGTAGGTCAGGTCAGGGGTGATGTCGCGTGGAGGAAACAGAGTTCGCGGCGGAACTGTTATCGGCCATGATTGACAACGGGCCGCTGCACAGTTCCTCAGCCGGACAGGCCTTGCTTTCCTTTCTGGGGGCCCAGGCCGATTCCCAGGGGACACTTCTCTCTCAATGGCGAGAGGCCGCCCGTTCCGACAATCCCCTTTCCTCACTCATCGCACTGTCGGATTCACTGGCCCGGTACGCGGCCTCCGACCCCATGGGGCGAGCGGGCCTGGAGACCTGGCTCCAGCGGCACCGGCCACAGCCACGACGGCGGCCGGGGGCGACGCACAACAGCGTCGGCGGATCCGCCCAGCTGCACGGCCCGACCGTCCAGGCCGGTGCCATTCACGGAGGCGTGCACTTCCACCACACCGATCAGGCCGCTTCCCGCCCCCCACATTCGGTGCCCAACCAACTGCGGCCCGTCCCCGCCCACTTCACCGACCGCCATGAGGAACTCACCGCGCTGCACGGCATCACCGGCTCCCGCCAGGAGAGCAGTGCACCGGCACTGGCCGTGATCTGCGGTCCGGGCGGAGTGGGAAAGACCACGCTGGCGCTGCGCTGGCTGCACGACGTGGCGGACCAGTACCCCGACGGCCAGTTGTACGCCGACCTCGCCTCCGGCGACTCCGCCGGGGAACCGGTGCCGGCCGGCGCGGTACTGCGGAGATTCCTGCGGGCGATGGGCATCCCCGGGGAGCGGCTGCCCGCCGAGACCGACGAGGCCGCCGGGCTGTTCCGCTCCACCACCGCCGGCCGGCGGATCGCGATCCTGATGGACAACGCGGTCTCCGCCGCCCAGGTGAGAGCCCTGCTGCCGTCCTCGCCGCTGAGCACGGTGGTGGTGACCAGCCGATGGCGGCTGGGGGGCCTGACCATGGACGGCGCGAGGTTCGTCCCGCTGACCCCCATGCACGGCAGAGCGGGCGGCGAACTGCTGAGACGGACCATCGGGGAACGCCGGTTCGCGGCGGAAACGGTCGCCGCGGCGCGCCTGGTCCGCCTGTGCGCGGGACTGCCCATCGCGTTGTCCATCGCGGGAGCACGCCTGGTGGTACGCCCCGAATGGCCCATCGCCCGCGTCGTACGGGAACTGTCGGACGAGCAGCGCAGACTGAGAGCGCTCTCGGTGGAGGAGGCAACCGTGGTGGGCGTGTTCGACTACTCCTATGAGGGGCTGGCGCCGGACACGGCCCGCGCCTACCGGCTGCTGGGCCTGCACCCGGGCCCGGACATCTCCCTCGAAGCAGCCGCCGCCGCGGTGCGGCTGCCCGCCGACGACACGGCCACGCTGCTGGAACGCCTCGTCGATGCCAGTGTCCTGGAGACCGGCGACGACGACCGGTACCGCTTCCACGACCTGATCCGTCTGCACGCCCGGCAACGCGCCGAAGCCGAGGACAGCGACAGCGACCGCGCCGACGTCATACGGCGCCTCCTGGAGCACTACCTCTCCTTCACCGCGACCGCCGACCGGACCGTGACGCCCCTGGACTGGCACCTGGGTCCGGCTGGTCCCGCCCCGGACCGGCCGCCCGCCTACGCCACGCGCCGCGAGGCGCTCGACGCGCTGGAGAGGGAGTTACCGAACCTGATGGCGGTGCTGCGGGCCGGCCATGAGCGGGGGTACGACCCCCTGGTGTGGCAGTTGGCCGAGGTCATGTGGTCACTGTTCCTGCTGCGCAAACACTTCGACGACTGGACGGAGGCGTACCGGCTCGGCATCGCTGCCACGACCCGCTGCGCCGATCCCGCCGCCCGGTCCCGTATGCACCATCACCTGGGGTTCGCCCTCCACAATCTGAGCAGGGCCGAGGAGGCTCTCCAGCAGGGCGTGGCCGCACGGGCCGCGGCGCGCGAGGCAGGGCACGAACAGGCGCAGGCGGAGGCGCTCGGGCTGATGGGGATGGCACACCGTTCGCTGGGCCACCTCGATGAGGCGATCGAGGCACAGCGGGCGTCGGTGGCACTGCACCACGGGTCGGGCCGGGTACGGCCGGAGGCCCTCGCGCGGCGCAGGCTCGGCCAGGCCTTGTGCGCGGCGGAGCGGTTCGAGGAGGCGATCGTTGAACTCACCCAGGGCCGCGACCTGGCCGCGTCACTGCCTGACAACCTTGTCAAGGCGATGACGACGGTCTGGCTGGCGGACGCGCTCACGCGGGACGGCCGCCCCGGCGAAGCCGTGGGGATGGCTCAGGACGCCTGGTCGGCCCTCACCGAATCCGGCTCCAGCCAGTACCGGGCTCAAGCGCTGATGGTCTGGGGTGAGGCCGAGGAAGAACTCGGGGACCTGGAGGGCGCCCGCGGCCCTGGGGGACGATCGCGGGCCGGGGCGGGGGGGGCCCGGGCGGGCCCCCCGCGGGCCCCCCGCGCCCCCCCGTCACTGCGGTGAAGCCGGC